>DYKD01000101.1 GCA_020722765.1 Brevinema andersonii
AGCATAACTTGAAGAGCTTTAAGAGCTTCAGCTTGCCTTGTAGCCTCAATTGTCTCACCACTACTCAGGGCTCCGATTTTTCTAAGACTCATTTCTATCAATTCAGAAACAAGCATTTGACTAATCCTCTCTTAGGCAATTTCCCTTCCTACCACCAGTACGTCTACCAGTTCCCTTCTCAGTTCCTCTACCGTTTCCATTTCCTCTACCATCTCTTGGTCCTCTGCCCTTCGGGCCTCTTCCATCTCTGTTCGGCATATCAATCATCTCCTTCATAAAGATTTTCAAATCCAGGAAGTCTTGTAACTTTCCCAGGATGATCTTTCCAGCCTGCTTTATCAAGCTGTGCAAGTTCTTCATCTGTCTTGACAATCATTCCCTGTGGCATTGTCTTGTGATATCTCCAAGCTGGAGCTTTCTTTGACACAGAAACATCAATTTTTGACACAGGAGCTGTTTCCACGACATCTTCTACATCAAGCTTAAACCCCTTAACAGTTCCAGGACTCAATAATTTATTTTTAGAAGCCATTATTTCCTCCTTTTCAAAAGGGAGTGTTTAAGGCACACTCCCAAAAGCCTGTACTTCTTATTCACCCCAAAGTCTGCAGGCAAGCTCTGGATACAGAGTCTTCGTCCCGTAAAGAACATCAAGACGGATAATTTCCTCATCCGCATCAATGTCATACTGCTTCACGACACGAATACTGACGCCTGCATCAGGATCAGACTCACGTGCACCCCAAACATTTGCTGGAATCTCAATAGGAACAGTTACCAGCGCAAATGCGTTAGGATGAAAAACAAGATTTTGCGTATATGCTGTATTTGCTGTACCAACAAAGGTTAGCGCAGCAGTTGACAACGGAAGCGCATCAACATTGGAGTATGGATTAGTCGCTCCGTAAATACAAGTCGGAGTAATCGGAATCGTCATATCTGTACCAGTATCTGCAGTATCAGCAGTTACTGCCCAGCGACGAAGAATACCGGTACTCTCTCCAGACATTGTATTAACAGCATTGGTAGCAGCAACAGTAAAAATATCACCTTTTTTAACTGTATTGTTTCCACTCCAGCCGTTAGTAACAAACGAAGTTGCTCCAGAGGAGGTAGCTCCATTCATTACAGGAGTTGCACCAGCTGTAAACGACCCAGTCATATGTCTCTTAACATTCTGATCCATGTAAATGTCAAGATTTGCAATTCTTCCAAGAAAGCCTTTGGTCATAATATCTTTTGCAATATTCTGTGCAAAAGTACCTTTCAGACCATCAGCAAGCGCCCAGTTAGCGGCGGGATTAAGAATTGCAACACGGCCATCACTCGGAGCAGACTCGTTATCAAGAACAGTCTGTGCAGCACCAAGAGCTGCAAACGTAGCAGGAGTCGTTCCGGGAGTTCCTGCATAGTTGTAAACATCCTTGTAAAGGTCGCACAGATCTGCATCAATCTGGTTAGCCAACGCAGCTGCAGCCGGAGCAATGTACCTTTTACTATAATCCTCAATTGTCGTTGTCAGCTCAGCTGAGCTAAAAGCCCAAGAAACGTGTGCCTGAGTCGACATTGTAATTGAGGTAGAAGGCTCAGAAATGTTAGAATTACTTCTTGTCTGAGCTTTAGTTACCCTAAACTTGTTAGGTTTCCGTACAGTAATGGTCTGTCCAACCTTGACAAACTCATTCTTATACGCCTTGTAAACATGTGCAGACATTGCCATAGAATTGACAAGCTGCATCAATGCTTCCTTCGCAATAATTGTAGGTGTAAGCAATGTGTTACTTGAAGGCATTTTTCTTCTCCTTTACTTATTTGTTTCTTTCCCTCCAAGCCCTGTATTCAGCAAACGTCATATCATTTGGATCTTTCTCAATAGCTCCAGTTGACTTGACAGGCTGAATAGGCTCAGGAGTACGTGTTACTTTCTTCACTACAACTTCCCTCCTCGAGTCTTTCTTGTCAGGGTCTTCCCCTCCAAGAGTAAACACGTTTGGCTTGGGAATAGTCGCAGCAACCTTTTCTTCCAACTTCCCAATTTCCCTTGCAGCCTTGACAGGACTTAATTCACTGAGGTCATATGCAATATCTGGATTTTTGCCGAGAAAGTAAAAGAGCTCTTCCGCAATTTCAGACTCAGATATAATATCAACAAGCGTCTGAGTCATTGCAAGATCTTTGTCATAAACAACATCGTCAAAGTCTGCGTACTTTTCTCTTCCCCTCTCAAGAATTTCACTTAATGCAGAATCAACTGCTGCAGATTTGCTTTTTTCCTCGTCTGCCTGTGCATCCTCAGCTGCTTTTGCAAACTTCTCCTGAAGCTTAGATTCAACTTTCCATTCTGCGAGGGCTTCGATGTAATCATCTTCATCCTCGAAGTCTTCTCGTGCAGGACGATTAGCTGCGGGAATCTGTGCTTTGAGCTTGCGCAACTCCTCCTGGAGTTCAGCGTTTCTTGCTCTCTCAAAATCCCGTTCCCTTTCTGCACTCCGCCACTTTTTAGTTAACTTTCCAATACGCTCTTCAGCAGAAGTTTTCTGTTTTACACTTTGAGCATTAAGATTCTTTTCTTCTTCGTTCTTCTCTTCTTTTTCTTCCTCAGTTCCTTTGGCTTTTTCAGCCTCTTTTTCTTTCTCTGCAGGAGTAGCTCCTTCCTTCTTCTCCTGTTCATTGTTCTCTTCTGTTTTTTCTGATTTCTCTGCTTCCTCCGCTGATTTTATCTGATCAATTTCTGTCTTAATAGGCTCCGTAGAGTCCACAGACAGTAAGTTCGGATTATCAACTCCGTTGATAACTCCAGTGGCAGATATTTCAGCATTCTTAATCTCATCTAACGTCTTTAACATCGCAAGCCTCCTTAGCTTGAAGCGGCAAAAAGCCGAAGTTTAATGTGATTACTCTTTATACTTTAACAAAGCATTCTTCTTTTTCTTCACATGCATAGGAAGATTTTTTCTTTTAGTCTCTGCAAAGTGTCTGAGACTTTCCTTACTCATCTTTGCAACATCCTTGTTTCTACTATAGAGTTTTTCTGGATGCTTTAAAGCAATTGCCATTAACTCTTGTTGTGCTTTTGAAACTGCTGGCATTACTGCACCTCCTTTACCTTTTACTACGCTCTCTAGCTATTCTATACTCTTTCATACTCATTTTGCTTAAAGGCTTATTTTGTGCTATATCAATACCTTGTATTTGCATTACTAAATCAAGGTTTTCTTTTGGCTTACCTTTTTCAAGACGCTCTATCTTATCAAAACTTACAACTTCAGCCTCTGCAACTATACTGACTTTATCACCAACTGAAAGAGTTTTTAATACTGGCAGTAGATCAAATTGATCATTATTAAAATGCAGTCGCAATCCATAAGGCCAAAGCTCTCTACTTTCTTCTTTAATAGGTTCAGCATCAGTAGACTTAGCTTTTATCTTCATACTAACAAGCTCCATACACTCACCTCCTTTATCATCGTCTCAGATATGTCAAAATTTGACATATCTCGGACAAAAATTAAATCTTAGTTTCTCCAGTTCCTACATTCACCACCGAAGGCTCCGTAGGAGAAGAAACAGAAGGTTGAGGAGCATAAGAGTTCAGTTCTTCGCCCTCACCTTTCAGTTCTTCCCCTAACCGTAAATCCTCTTCACCAATCTCACTTTCAGCATCTCGAAGCATAGACTTTAGTTTATCCACAGAAGCGTTACGCATTAGTTCATTCTTTACTTTTAGAGTTTCTAGCTTAACTTTCTCTTGTTCAAGCCTCAATCTCGCTTCTTCCACTCGAGCTTGCAATTCCATTATCTGAACTTGCTGTTCTGGACTGAGTTGCTCAGCTTGTGGTGGGGGAACTGGCTTACCTTCTTTCTCTAATCTTTCCCTCTCTAAAGCCTCACGAATATTAGGAGGAAGCATGTATTCAAGCCTCTTTGCAAGCTGATCTGCTCCAGCCCAGTCCATAACCTTCGCATAAATATCTCCAATATATGGAGCAGCCGCAGGATAGTACTGAATAAACTCCTTCATAGACTCCCTTGCTTCAGTTCTCTGTGTAGTAAAGCTTGGCCCAGTTGTAACTACAACATCATAAGTTCCGAGAGAAAGGTCATTCAGTACTGTTCCCATCTCTGCATCAGCCATATTTACTCCAACAAAATCGAATGTTCCGTCTTCTAAGCCTATACGAATAATTCTCTCTGTGTCCAGCAATGCTGGAGCAATATCAACAAGAATCCTTCCAACGTGTTCAAGAGATCTTGAAAGATTATCAATAAAAGCAAAAACGCCAACATCCCCTTCTAGCTTCCTTTCTCTAATTGCAGCTCCACTTCTCTCATTGCTTTGCATTCCCAGTGAAGCTTTCTGTAAGCCAATCGTATCCCGAATTTCTTGGTCAGTTTCTGCAAGTCTCTGTATAACTGCACTAGAAATCTGTGGAGGAGCTTCTCTATGTGGCCAGCCTGGAGCATCCTTATCTGGATTAGCAAGCAAATAAGGATAATTCCTCCTGTGTGCCTCATTCCACTGATCTTCATATCCTGCAATCTGCTTAGGAGTCAGAATATATGGGCTCTTCGGTTGCAATGCTATCAATTCGGTGTCCAAGCTATTCCAATAATTGAACATTCGTTGGCTATCTTTGGCATTTCTTATCAGACCTCTGACTACTCTTTTTCCAGCTACGTTAAACTCTTTTCCCCACACAGGAACTACTGGAATATACTTCTTTCCAAGCCATTCTTTTGCATCAAGAACCTTGTCTCCACTAAGCAAATACCACATTATTTTGTAAGACTTTACTTTACGCTCCCGAACAGGTACATCTCCCTCCATCAGCTTATCTACAGATCTCCCATCCTCAAGAAGGTAAATCTTCTTTTCAACAGGCTCCTTCACAAAATATTCTGCAACTCGAACTGTATTTTTAGAATACCATCCATCAGCAAACTGATCAGCTCCAGATTTGAAGCTGGGAGCTTCAAAGCCAAATTGTGTCTTGAACTCCTCCCTGTCCATATCTGAAACAACGAAGCAATACATCGCATCAGAAGCATCATATTGAGAGTGCTTGCCCCAAAATACTGCCAATGCGTTGTCTATTTTCTCAATATATGCTTCCTGCTCAAACGAACTGTCAGAAGTATATCTCGTAACTACTCTCAACGCTCCATACCCACAAGCAACTGCATGCTCAAATGCATGATCAACTGCAACATCAGACTTGGAAATCTGCTGTACATGCTTAATCCAGCCACTAAGAATTTGTGCAGTTCTGGGATCAGACTTACTATCCACCGGAACAACCTTAATTGCAGGCCTATTCATTCTCTGATCCCCTACAACCTGATCAATAAACACAGGCATTTTGTTAATGCTCAGACATGGACGACCCTCAGCAATTCTTTCAGCACGAATAGCATCTGGCCACTGCTTTCCCTCAATAGCAATAAATTCCAAATCCTCCTTAGCAAGCCTTCGATTCTCTAAATCCTCCTGCATTGCTCTGCTAAGACGTTCTTTTGCTTCTCTAAGAATTTTTGCTTCTTTTTCTGCGTTCATTATTAAACTCCCATCCAAGAAGCAGCTTCAAACGGATTTCTATATCTGTGTATTTTTGCTGGTCTTTCTTTTGTAAAAACTCTTGTTGCAGTATTATGAAAATACTCCGTAAGACAGAGCGCATCAGCAATATTTGGACTATCAACTCCCCTTGCTTTCATATCCTTCTTTGACTCGACCTTAATTCCGCCGTGAGTGTTAAATCCATACCTAACAGAAGAAAGCTCATTCGCTAGTTTTTGCCCAAGTGTTTCATCCTCACCATTTACTTTAGTATCAGGAAAAGAGTACTTTCCAAGCAAACAGTTATCCCGAACCTTCACCCAAAGCTCATCTCGAAGTCTATCATATTTTTCTATATTACTCGAAGCACTTGCAACATTCACCTGATAGAGATTTCTCATGTTTCTCTTTTCAAGCCAATCAGCAACACCAGCTCCGACTCCAATTACATCAATAGCACAACCAGATGCACCAAGTTCCTGATATGTCTGATTGATAAATCCTCCAAGATCAATAGTATTCAGTTTATAAAAAGTTTCCCAGGGATAAATCTTTGAACCCCTTCGAGGAAGTATAACGCTTGCATCAGATCCATATCGAGCTACATCCACTCCAAGATACAATGGCTCATCCTCTGCAACATCAAACTCCTGTCCAATACATTGCTCTGCAGCCCAAAGAGGAATCAAAGTATTTTCATCCTGCAATGGAGGCTCGCCAAGAATACGAATCCTATATACATTTGACTCAACTCCATATTTCTTTGCAAAATATTCAACTGTTTCTTTTGTAACTCTTTCAGACTTGCTTGAGTCCCAGTGAAGAGTATTCCAAACACCTTTTGCACTTGAACTGAAGTGCGTATCGTAGAAAAAGCCACTATTCTTAGTCATATTCCCAATTAACAGAACCTTGTTATCTTCCTGAGTCAGCGCTCCCTCAAGAGGAATAAACGTAGGATCTGGTACACCAGAACTTTCATCTACAACAATCAATAAGTGATCTCCATGTAAACCTGCAAGTGTATCAGCCTGTTCGTCCTTTGTGGACTTTACAGAGACTGAAATAAACCTAATCCACCACTCATTCGGAGACTCCTTATGAAAAATCTTGTCCTTGTGAATCACAAACTCATCTGCAAGTATTGATTGTCTCAACCATTTTACAATCTCTGTTCGAAGAACATCATAAAGCTGATGAGCAGTCGGAGCTGTACAAGCAACTTTTGCATAAGGTCTAGTAGTTATGAACCAGAGAATTAGCCACGCCGCTGCAGTTGTCTTTCCTGCACCATGACCTGACCGCACAGTTGTGCGTTTATGCTTTGCAAAGCTGGTAAGCAATTCAATCTGCTGCCTGCTCGGTTCAGCTTGAATACAGTCATGCACAAACTGGAGCGGAGATTCTCTCCACTCTTTTAACTTATGCACAACTGAAAGATTTACCTCGTTCACCTTGTTTTCCTTCCGAGATATGTCAA
>DYKD01000350.1 GCA_020722765.1 Brevinema andersonii
GGCATAGCCTCACGAGCTTCAGCACGGCGAATAGCCATAGATATAGCCCCTTTGTTCATACCTCCTAGAACCTCAGAAGTGTTCTCATAAGACCATCCATCCGATCCTGGGCCTGGACGCTTGACACCGTAAGTGGCTTGACCCAGCCTCTGGATTTCAAGCGTTAGTTTGTCCATCTCCCAAAATTCCATATCTTTACGGTAGAAATTCTCAGCTTTCTCTATCATCTTCATCTCGAGTTCTGAAAGATCATGGTCGTAGATTCGAACTGGAACTTCTGGAGCATTATTGTTCTTGAGAACAGTAAACCTACGCTCTCCAGCAAGAAGTTCATATTGACCATTAGGTAGAGGTCTGACTGCCAAAGGCGTTATGAGACCAACTTCCTCCATACTTCTCTTCAGAGACTCGAGGTCGCCGAGATCCTCACGAGCACGTTCACCTACGACAATGGAACTGAGTGGAACTACTCCAACTTTACCAATTTTAATCATTAGAACCTCCTTCGTGTTGAAGAATCCTTAAGAGCTCTAAAGCATCTAAAGGTGATATGTTAGGCAGGGTTTGCCTAGTGGTTTTCATGGTCTTGACAGAGTGCTTAGGCTCACGCCTCGACAGACGTATCTGTCGCAAGGTTTCAATAGCTTCATCGTTGTCCATGTTGAGGATAGACATGTAGTTCAGATCATCAAGATCGGCCATTTCTAGCTCCTTTCTTCTTTGGCTTGACGGTGGCCTCGACTTCGTGCATCGAAGGTAGGATATCACGAGGCTTTATCTTTGGAGTCATCAGAATCCCTATAGCGACACCGCCATTAGTTTCGATTAAATCTAGGACGTCGTCCAAGATTTTGGAAAAAATGGCTTTGCGTAGTCCATAGGTGCCTATTAGCTTAGTTGCCCTCAAACGCTGTTCTTCGGTTATCTCAAATGAGAAACGAGGAGTGTAATCGTCAGACATAGAGACCTCCTTTCGTTTTGTTTTAGATTGTTTAAATTTTAAACAAACTTTCGTTTCCTCAAAGGATGAGTTCGTAAATCTCACCTTTATATGGCTGTCGAGTATCACACACTAGCACCGCTGTTCTTCCATCAGCAAAACTTTCCATCAACAT
>DYKD01000351.1 GCA_020722765.1 Brevinema andersonii
GTATCCCGTCACTGCACTCCGCAAACCCCTTTCAGGGGGTAGCGGAAAATAGGTATATAGAAAACAATAACTATTTTGTGCCCCAATGAATATGAAAAAACCTAATCCTGTTATTTCGCTTGCCTTAGCGTTTATAGTGCTCTTTAGCGCAACGCTTTCCTGTAATGTTGGTGAAACTGAGGAGAAAACGAATCTCTTCTATCATTATTACAGTTTCGAGCCGGAGTTCCTACTTGACGCCTTTGAGGCGGGAAATGTAGACGTTTTTTCTCCGATTGATGAACAACCTGCACGCATTCCATCTGATCAACAAATCCCAGTGTCCTGGACACAAGATGATTATCTTCGCATCGCGAATGCCTTGCACGAGTTTGTTTGGGGTGAAACATTGGAGGGCTGGCAACTCAACAGTATGGATTTTGCATTGGGTTGTGAAAAGTCTAGCATCGGATTCCAAGAAGGAAACTTCAAGTTTTTCAAAATTGCCAAAACAGGCGAACGCGAGTCTCGTCTTCAACTCATCATAAATATTCGTCCGAGAGATAAGTATGTTTTCATAACAGAGAACGAATATTATCCAAAGTTGGTGGATTGGTCGTCAATTGACTTGGGACAAAATCAACTCTCCGCAAGTGATGTCTTACAAATTGCAGAAAATGCTGGAGGGCAGGAGAAGCGTTTATTGGTTGATAATGCTTGCAATATATCCATATGGCTTTCTCCAGATTCTGCGAGTTATAGAGGCTGGGTTGTACACTACTATCGAAGAGATGATGGGACCACACTATTTCAAGTTAATATTGATCCAGTTACAGGAGAAATCCGTTCGCGGTAACACAGCCAAAGATGAAATCATT
Organism: Brevinema andersonii; assembly: GCA_020722765.1. Classification (GTDB taxonomy): domain Bacteria; phylum Spirochaetota; class DYKD01; order DYKD01; family DYKD01; genus DYKD01. The sequence continues at coordinate 858 of DYKD01000351.1, forward strand.
CACTATTCTGCACCTTACTCGACAGTTGTATTTTAACGTGAATTCGGGTTAGGCGACCAAGGCGGGCAGAGTGCCAAGCCCGAGAGACGGTTTCTTGGGCTGGCGGCAATAAGCAATCAACCCACAGATCAGGTTAACCAGGAAGTTGACTGGACTTCGGTGACGCGAATGTTCGATCTGCGAAATGTTCTTGAGTTGGTCAATGATCGTTTCGATGATGGCTCGCTTGCGAAGCAGGAGTTTGTCCATCAGTGGCAT
>DYKD01000352.1 GCA_020722765.1 Brevinema andersonii
ATCAGTATCAGTCTTTGTCTGGTCGTTTCCTGCATTTGCAACAGGTGCATGGTTTGTGGGAGTGTATGCATTCACCTTTATCTCAACTGTATCAGTGTCAGTAGCTCCGTCATCATCGGTTACTGTCAGTGTGACTGTGTGTGTTCCGACATTAAAGTTCTTTGCAAGGGTTGAGCCTGTTCCAAGAACAGTGGAACCCTCTTTCCATGAGTAGCTTGCAATGTAACCGTCTGTGTCATATGAGCCTGTTCCGTCAAGAGTAAAGGACTCATATCCATTGTTATCAGTATCAGTCTTTGTCTGGTCGTTTCCTGCATTTGCAACAGGTGCATGGTTTATTTCAGATTGCCCTATTATCACAGTATTGCTTGTCCCTAATTTTGAGTCATATCCTCCGCCAACTTCTACCCATGCTTCGCAGTACCAATTTTCGCCTGCATTAGTATAAGAAGAGCCCAGAGTGCAGGAATAATAATCGTCAAGATCATCGCCGTTCTTTTTCCATGTGCAATAGGAATCCATATCATCGCAAAGAACGAAACTGCCGCTTCCTGTCTTGCACATGCAGTTAAGGTTATCGGTTGTATAAGGGTTTTCCGGCTCTATTTTTACATTGGCATCAGCCAATGAAAACGGTATTGCATTCACAAATGAGATTGCAAATGCAATTATAATCCATATCGCAATTATCTTTTTCATAACAATCACCATTTACACTAAAATGTCCATGAAGCTCCCGCTTCGATTGTTTTGGGTGCACCTTTAAGCCCGGATGGTTCTCCTGTAAATCCGGCTGAGCCTTTGAGATAAACTGCTGCATTATCTGTCAGATAAAGTTTTGCTCCCGCACCAACTTCTACTAGTTTGAACTTACCATCCGGAGTGCCATCACTTCCCAAAACACCAGAAAGCTCTAACTCGTACGGAGGAAGTTTTCCATTTTGTGGTTTTCCCATTAAGGCTATTTTAGGAGAGATTCCATAACCCTGGTGCATTCCAGGTTCAATTTTAACTTTGTTGGAGCCAACTGTTACTGTACCCGTATCATAAGACATATTCAATTCTTCTGTTGCACCAATTCCAATAAAAGCTTTTCTTCCTACAGGGAAATTGTA
>DYKD01000102.1 GCA_020722765.1 Brevinema andersonii
AAGAGAGCTGGTTTTTGAAATTTTCCATTTTTCAAACTTTTCCATAATAAGTATTACACTCGATTAAAAATATTATTTATTAATAAAGAATATTTTCTAAAAAATTTTGAAATAAACTATTTTAAAATAATATAGCAGAGAGTTCCCCTGCTATATTATCAATATTAATTTGAGTAAAGTATAATATTTTAAACTCCCCTCATTTGTCAAGACAAACTTTCTACTCATTTTATTTTCAATAAGCAACTCTACTCTCATGCCGCTTTTTTACTCGCTCAATCAAACCAAAGCTCCACTCTTGCAGCAGTGAAAATGCAAACCACTTTTTGACAAACTTGGGCTATTGAACTATATTTATTAGAAATAGAAGATAAATCAAGCCGTTCTACTATAGCTGTGTGCCGAGGGTCAGATAGATGTAAGGGAGATGACCCCACTTTTGGTCTTCATCGATGTTCACGCAAGAGTGGCAAACTATTCTGTTCTCCACACCATAAGACCTTCTTTAAGGGAAGTGGTGTGGGACACACAGCCATCCTGCTCATGGCATGCCAGGATATCTTCAATTAGATCGATGTTTGGCTTGCCACCCTGTCTGTCTACATCCGCCTTATTTTACCAGCATCCAATGTACAGATACTCTGGGTTGTCTTGCCGAGAAAACCTTTTTCGTGCGATGCTATGATATAAGAAATATCCATGTCAATCAAGACCCGAATGATCCTTTTCGCGGCGTTTTCGTCAAGCCCTGTCGTGGGTTCATCCAGCAGCAGAATCTTAGGTTTCATAGCCAGCACGGTTGCCAGCGAAACCAGTTTTTTCTCCCCAGAGGACAGATTGTATGTCACCCGTTCTTCGAATCCTTTCAATCCAAGGATTTCGAGCGTATCCTCAACGATTTTACTGACTTCATTGTGTGATTTGCCGAGGTTCAGAGGGCCGAAGGCTATATCTTCGGCAACGGTCGGACAAAAAAGCTGGTCATCTGCATCCTGAAAAAGGAGTCCGATTTTTTCCCGCACCTCTCTAAAATCTTTCTCTGTCTTTCGCATCCTGCCTAAGATGGTTACGCTGCCTGAAAAGGGTTTAAGCAGCCCCATCATCATGTGGAACAGCGTGGTTTTACCGCTTCCGTTTGAGCCCATAAGACCGATCCTCTCCCCTTGCCCGAACTCAAAATCCAGCCGATCAAATACAGGGGCTCTCCCTGGATAGCCGAAGCTGATTCCTTCCAGTTTTATGATAGTTTTGTCGGTATTCATTGTATGACCACCATCCCGGTTATGAATAAAAAGGAGAGAATTCCAAAAAGCCAATCCGATGTGTGATATTCAAAATGGTCAACGACATAGAACTTTCCGTTGAACCCGCGGCAGAGCATCGCATTGTAAATGCGCCTCGATCTTTCATAACTCTTGAGGATAAGCATCCCTATGAGATAGGCAAAACTCCTGTAAGTGTGCAGGCTGTTTTTTGGTTTAAAACACCGGATCTTCATCGCATTAGACAGCCTGATGTATTCTCTGTTGATGACGTGCAGGTAGCGGTAAGAGAAAAAGAAGATGTGTAGCATTTTGTCCGGCACATGCAGATGGTGTAATGCGTGCACAAGATGAAACACGGGGGACGTTGAAAGCAGAGCGATACAGGCAATAAGAATTGTGTTTGATTTTATTGTAATCAGAACGGCATAGCTGATGCCTTCACGGCTGGCCTTAAGCCCGAACAGTGTAAAACCCGTTTCGCCCGGCGTTGTAAATGGCAGAAAGAGCCATAAGACGACGATGAACCCGTTAACGACGACAAGGCGACGTAACACCTGTTTAACAGGTAGACCGGCTGCAACAAGCACGGCTAAAGCCGATGCCGCAAATACGTAAAGAACGGCTATTTCATAGCTCAGGGCTACTACCAGTGAAAACAGACCCGCAGTGATGATCTTCACACGCGGATCGAGTCGGTGCATAAATGAATCGCCGTATGCAAAGGTTTCAAAGATATTCATGGCTTTGAGCTTTTACGATAGCGAACATACATAGCGATTCCCATCAGACCCAGGATGTATCCGATGCCTCCTATCACATCCGTCAGAGAAACCCCCTTTTTTTGCTGGGATTTTGCGATAAGCTGGGTAAGAGGCCGCAATCTTTCCTTCACGACCCTGTCAACAATAGCCTCGATTTTTTTGGCATCTATCTGGGCAATGGCCTCCGGAGATGCCTGATCTCTGGCGATAATCGGAGTGGCAACCGTATTGGCCTTTTGAGGAGACGTTGTTTCTGGCGGCTTTATGGCCTGATCTACTGCTTTGCCATTCTTGGAAGCGGCTATCTCGGGCAGTTCTTCGGCAGGCATCGTATATTCGGCTCGATGCCCCATGCCGGCATCGAGTACCATTTTCAGGTCGGTTCTCTGGGGCGGAGCAAATGAAAACACACCGTTTTTGTCGGTTCTACCCTCCAGAATTTTTTTCCCGGACGGATCAAAAACCTCCAGCTTAGCATCGTTGCAAAACGTGCCGTCACTAAACCCGCCATTGACAACGACCATATCTCCTTCCACATAGGCAAAAAGGAGAACCTTATGGGCCAAGGCGTTTGGCACCGATACGAGCATGTACAGCAAGACAAGAACAAAAAAAGTAATGACTTTTACGGCTGTTGCACAGCCTTTAAATGGATTTGATCTGTTCATAAGCTACTCCTAAAATTTCGGGTTTGACTTTTTTCAAGAATGCGACGGAAAAAGCGGTTAAAATACCCTCGATAATCATCACCGGGATATGGGCGACAACGACCAGTTTCGAGACCTCCAAAAACGCCTGTCCCGTGAAAACCAGAGAAACACCCACCATTAAGCTTGTCAAAAACACGGCCAGAAATCCGCACGCAAACGCCGCACCCAGCGAGATAACAGCGTTTTTATGCCTAACGGCGGAATGAAACATATAAAAACAAACAATGGCTGGTGCCACAACATTGATGGTATTGACCCCAAGGGCGGTAATACCCCCGAATTGAAACAGTATGGACTGCAGGGTGAGGGCGACCAGAATTGCGGGGAAAGCCGCCCAGCCCAAAAGCAGCCCTGTGATCCCATTTAACAACAGATGCACGCTCGACGGTCCAACCGGAACATGGATCAGGGACGCTACAAAAAAGGTCGATGAAAGAACAGCAACCTGGGGTATCCGATCATAATCCATCTTTTTCAGCCCAACGGCACAACCGATTACCGTGATTGCGGCACCTGCAATCAGCACAGGCGGCGATAATACGCCTTCTGAAATATGCATAATAATACTCCTTTCTGTTGATATTTGTTTAAAGACCTTATTCGAAATAAAAGAGGTCTGGAAAGAGAAACAAATCCTCTCTTTTCAAAGGGGTTTTCCGGACTAATACAGGGGCAGTGGGGGGGAGTAGCTGCCAAACATGTCCCCCCTGCTGACCATTCTTTTTTTATTTCATATCCACTGCCTGCACCCAGATGACCGCACCGAGTTCAAGTTCCTTGCCGTTGTGCTTCACATCACCGCCGGCACCAATTGCAGCAAAACCCCACCATCCTGCTTTAGGTATGCCGAAGGTAAAGACGCCGTTTTTGTCGGCCTTGATTGTCATTGTAACCATTGCATCATGGGGAGCTTCAACCTTCGCCTCTTTCGCAAAAGAATTACCCACCACGTCGTGATTCAGGTATTCCACCTCAATCTCGGCGTCGGGAACCGGCTTTCCGTTGCGGGTCACAACCCCGCGAAAGACATTGCCGACCCAAAGTGCATAAGGCTTGTCGAGAGGGACGATCTCGACTGGCAGTGGGCTGCCTACCAAGCTGTCCCAATCCGTAGGAGCTCCGCCCACGTTGAATATAACCTTGGTGCATTGCTGGATGTAGGTGCCCTCCGAAGGTTCCCAATACGGTGCGGGGACGAAGTAATAAATATAGTCACCCATCCCTCCGAGCTTGAGGTCAGCCTCGTATGCCTGGCCGCTGTTGGTAAGGCTCGTGAACGAGATCGGCTTCAGACTCTTGAGAAGGTCCTTCTTCTCACCCTTGTGCATAACGCCGAATGCGAGCGGCGGGTGTATTTTCCCCTTATCATCCTTGCCGATGTCCATCGTGTGGCCAGCCTCAAAGGGGTGTGTGAACACCAGCTTCATGTTTATTGTTTTCGACTTCGGCACGCTGTCAGGGCTGTAGAGCATCTGGAAATGTGCGTATGCCTGACCTGCCAGCAAAAAGAACACCATCAAAGACATTAATAACACTATTTTTTTCATATTCTTCTCCATTCTGGGCAAGCCAAATGTTGCCCATTGATTAATTTCCACTCCGGATTTCTGCATAACCTCGGAAGTTATTTGAAAAGCTCCAAAGCTATTGAATACTCTCCGGTCATGGGGTTTTGTTGTCTATATTGGGTAATTGTCTTGCCGTCTACCTCAACGGCATGACCCGGGCCCGCATCAAAGATGACCTTATAAGGACAGGTGGGCTTCTTGAAGGTATATGAACTACTTTTCTTGCCATCTTTACTTCCTTTGTCAGCACCTTGCTGCTTCAATCCTTAAAAAATTCTCCATATTGTAGAGATATTCACTGGACATGATTAGGTTGCCGCCGTTCCCTATGCCTTGATCCCCTTAGCCATGATCTCCGTCCAGGTGTAAATGGTTTCTCCTATTTTTAGGGTCGGATCGATGATCTACTTGAACTGCTTTACATTGTGCGAATCTTCGACTGCACCCATACTATAGGGGATGCGTATAGTCATAATAACCACATCCCCCAAAAACCATTTACCCTTTTTCGTTGCTCCTCCTTTCCTCCTTATTGAATTAAATTCGGAAATTTTCTGAAAGGAAGGAGTTCCATGGCATGGCGGCTGTGCTCGATGGAATGACGAAGACGTGGTTTTGCAATTGCTTCATCTTATTGAACCAGTCCCAGTTTCTGCATAGGATCAACACCCGGTCTTGCCCAGTCTTTGGGTGTCAGTCCCTCAGGAAGATCAAATAGTTTGATTTCTTTTACAAACGTCTCCGGTTCATTCATATGCTCCATATACCACAAATCTAAGCACAGTTTGTTAATAATTGTCCCGGTGTAAGCCTCGCATCCGGTGTTTTTGGCGAATGTGAATCCCAGCACTACACCGTCCCATTTTTTTGTTGCAGAATCATAGCGATAAATGATGTTTGCTGCATCTTTTGCCTCTGTCTTCCATGTAGCCCGATCTTCAGCTGTTGAATACAAAACAGAATATCCGCGTTTTCCGGGTGTGGCATTCAGCAGAACTGACAGTGCGTCTTCCTTACACCAGGGATTAACAGCCTGCACAAAATAACTGCCCCCTGATGCAATCGTAAAATGTTTTTTTATATAATTGACCATGAGAAGGCCTGATGACACACCGGGGCAGTAATGATCATGAAACTCAAAAGCTCTTACTGCATACATAGGGGCTCCTTTGGCTACGATATTCATAATGGTGACAATCCGAAACTCATTGCCACCGAAAATGCCGGAGTTGAATTTTGTTGTGTATTCATCGGCATTGGCATACAGATGCTCCACATTAATTTTTTCAACTTTATTGATGCTGAACAAGTCTGCTATGCCGGTCAGTGAAGGATTCACCTGCAGATATGAACATAGGCCGGATGTTTTGTCATAGATGGCAAACCACAGTGGCATGTTGTATGCGGAATGAACTTCCAGCAGATTCATTTTGCCTCTGGATGTGCCACTGGCATGGCTGAGACCATCCAGTGCTGCCTGTGTGCTGTATCCTGCAAATTCCGCATATCCTGCATTGGACATGACAACAAGATTGTCAAAATCCGGAGTCACTCCATTGGCATACATGTTTTTTAGAGATTCCGTGACTGCAAGCTCTCCCATAAGTTTGAAAACATCGTAGAGTGCTGCATCCTCATCGGATTGTGCCATTGCTTCCGAATTTGAAAAAACTCCGAAAATTCCCATTATCATCACTACCAAGGCTACTGCCCATACTTTTCTAAATATTCCTCTCATTGTAATTCTCCTTCCTTTTTGCACTGTTTTTTCAAAACAATGCTGTTGTTATCAGTTTTTGTAATAGATTGGATCTTTACTCTCTGCCACATTTCTGCTTCCAAAAAACATTTTTTGATCAAATTTTTTCTTTTTTCAGATAGTTAAATGAAAAAAAGAAATCCCGATTCTCGAAAAAAAAAGCCGGAAAGATCTCATGAGAATACATTCTGTAATCTCTTATGCCTTCCCGGCTTCATTGTGGTACTGTGGTTTATACATGAATCAAATTGTAAGAAAAAATGTCATTGTGCCAATCTGAGGGGTTGAAAAAAATCATATTTTTCAGATCAGAGATTTTCCTGACATACAAGGCTGCATTGTGTCCCTGCCCATTCCATCACTTGAAATGTTTATGTTCTGTGCCATCATGCATGTGCGGATGCTTGTGCACATGTGTATGATCATGATCGCTTTTTATTGTTTATCACCTCCTTTCTTTCTGCCGCCGCTTTGCAGCCTGACATTGCTGGGCATTCTTCCAAATTGTCAAAAAAAAAGGCCATGAAAGCCGGATAAATTATTCCCACCTTCATGGCCTTAATGAAAAATATGTGTTGAAACTGTCTTAATAAATTACATATACCTTCATGGTATCGTAAAAAAATATTTATACTTTATTGATGCCATAGATGAAACTGCCATTATTTGTCAAGATAATTTTTTTGAAATTCGTAATTACTCTATATTGCAGCTTTCATCTTTTTAAAATAAACACTCATTGCTGTTTTATATCCAAATCTTGAATGAAGCCTCCTGTTATTGTAAAATTCTATCTATTTTTTGATTCCTATCCTTAATTTTTTCAAACTTTGATATTTATTCAAATAAATATCTTCATATTTTAATGTCCTGAAAAATTAAATAGTGTTTGGAAAATTGAGTCCATTATATTTAGTCAAACCTGAAAAAAAGGTTTATAAAATTTAAGTTCCTGATTACCCTC
>DYKD01000353.1 GCA_020722765.1 Brevinema andersonii
AAACACTTCATAGGCTACTCTATCCTCTACTTTTTTGTCCTCTATATCATACAACTTTACAACTTTGAACACTTCTCCTTCCATACTATTCACCCCCTATTCCCATGCTCTCATTAATATATAGAAATATCCTCCTCTCTTTCTTCTGCTCTTCTCTCAAAGATATACAGTGTATTATTGATCCACACAAACCTCTCTACTTCTTTTCTTTTCAACAGTTCCCATGCTATTTTTATCTCTTCGCAGGAAAGAGCTTTGTTGGCAAAGCTTTCTTTCTCTATTTTACCATTGAAAAATTTTCTTTTCTCCATTTTTATCACATCCTACTCCCATCTACGATGCACTTCTGATACCCATTCCTTTCCATCATATTCCTCAATCTCCCACTCCACATCATCGGGAATGGATACGATTTTCAGCGATGCAAACATGCCATCAGCTTCGCTGCCTAACTCCCTCACTACCTGGACAAGGGCTGGATCATCTCTTGGTATGTCTCTTGGAAAGAACCACTCTCCATCTTCAGTAGTGTAGTCGTACACTTTGAGCTCGCCTGAACTAAAATGGAGGCTCGCCTTCAACTTGATTCCTTTGAGTTCTGCATATCGCATTACTGCTTTATGAGACAAGTCAAAACCCCCGAAGCATCTGTTTATTACTACTTCTACCATTTTACCCTTCTCACCCCTCCCTTTTGAATTTGGATAAAAACCTATCTAATTCCATGGCACAATCTGGGCAAAGGTCAAATGTTCCTATCCTGATCCAGTCTGTGATCTCTCTTTGTCCTTCCTCGTCCGTCATCTTAAATTTGCATCCTGAGATGCACGATCTGTCCCCGAGGAATTCCCTTATGGAAGGATAGCGTGTATCTTCGTAGAAGTAGTTGTAATCATTGCATATAATCTCCTTTTTACACAGGTCGCAAACCACTCTATACTTTATTGCCTCTAATGTCATTTCCTTTCCTCCTCTTCTATACCACTTGTTTCATACAATAGCTTTAAGCTTTCCCTGACCACGTCTGCGAGGGGCACCACATTCCCTGTTTCTCTCTCTCTCTTCCCCCTTATCGCTAACGCCATTTCCAGCGTCTTCCCAGTTAAGGATA
>DYKD01000354.1 GCA_020722765.1 Brevinema andersonii
CAGGCCCAAACTGGCAATCGTTTGTTGAATAAGGAAAGAATCAAAAAAATGCCCAAGACAGCAACAATAAGTATAAGCGGAAGATACACGTAAAACATATTACCTCCTTTCAAAATTTCCTCATTCTTTAGGGTGAGTAGTTGACTCACGATTCTGCACATTTTCCTCTGGCTCAAAAGATTGACTTTGCATCTCATCAACAGCAAGATTTACAATTGCATTGATAAACGCATCGATCTTTTGGTTTTCTTGTTCTAGTGGAACCCTAAGAAGTTCTGCCAATGTAATTTTTGCTTCCTCACGATACGACATTTCAAACCTCCTTTCTGTAAAGCGGAAGGGAGGCTTCCGGTACCTCCCTCCCTACCACAATATGTGCCCCGGCAGTTTTTAGGCTATTCTGCCAATCGTTTACTTCCTTGTAATGAGTGAAATCCCATAATCTATGATCTTTGGATAAAGAGTCCTATCTGATGCACCAGCATAGGTACCTGTTGCAGTCGCATAATCAAGTGGCTTAGCAGGGTCCTTAATTAGATATACCGTTAATGCTGCATAATTCACAGCACAAGCAGCAGTATAGACAGCGACACCAGTATACATCACCTCCACGGCACTTTGCTCCGCATCTTTATTTACACAGGCCACGATTTCTCTGTTTTCTTTGGTCGGACGTTTAAGATATTCTCTTATCGACTCAATGACTTGCCACAGACGCTGATCAGCAGAATGAAACCTCTCGAATACGCCGATGGCTTGTTCAGCAGCATACAGTGCATAGGCTATATATTGCCTGCGTGTCATTAGTCGCACAACAAGCCAGTTTGCCCAGCTGTAGTAGCCATCTCTTATCAGATGGGATAGCACCTTCAATGCATCTGTTTCCTTCTGACCAGCAAACCACTCTTTTCCCAGTCGGCAGGCCTTCTTTTTATCAAGCCATTCTTTTGTTATCTTCGTCTCTACGTCTCCTTTCTATTTTGTCAGCCAGAAATATAATACCCAAAATATCGTGCCTACAATAAAGCCGCTAATTGCTCCAGCAATAAGAATAAACAAGCCGCTTCGATCAGTCTGTTCTGTCATAGTTACTCTCCTTTTCTGATGG
>DYKD01000355.1 GCA_020722765.1 Brevinema andersonii
GAAGACTGGAGAAAAAGTTATAATGCCGACAATGAAAGGAATCGCAGCTGGAGCAAAAAAGACAGGAAAACTTACAAGCTCACTCGCAGAGACAGCAACATCACTCGGAACAGGAATGGAAAGAAAGACCATCCAAGAAATAATGAAAGCACCTGATAAATTCTCAGCCAAAGCCATTGAGGATGTTGATCGTGAAAGAATATTCTCCAAAGTGAAACAATCCATAGACGAGAGACTCGAGCAACTTTCAGAAACTGGAAAAGAATATGAAAGAATCCGCAAGTCTGGAGAGCAAGTCGTGCTGAAGGAGAATATAGTTAAAAAAGTGCTGAACAAATACGGAATTGACATCACAGACAAAGGAAAGATTGTGACCACTGCAGAGTCGGTACCACTTGGACCAGGCGACATCAGAGACATTGAAAACTTTGTGAAACAATATGGAAGAAGCACTACGCTTTCAGCCAATGCATTTCTAAACGCCAGAAAGGCATTGAGCAATATGTCCAATTACGCTGAAGACAAAACAGATATGGCTGGAAAGATTGCAAGAGAAATACGAAAAGAACTGGACTCTGTAGGAAAAAGTGCATTGAGTGGATTGGCAGATTTGGATGCCAAATTTTCATCGCAAATTCAACTGATGAACAAAGTCAAAAAAGCAATCTATAACAGAGACGGATCTATTAAGGACAACGCAATCTCAGTCATCTCAAATATGATAGGAAAAGGAAAGGAAAATCTCCTTAAAAATATGGAGAAAATCATACCCGGAATTAGCAAAGACTTGAATGTGCTGAAGGCAATCGAAGACATCGAAAAGGTAAAAGGTCAAAAAGTTGGAACATATTTGAGAGGTGGTGCAGCTGGATTTGTTGCGAGTGGTGGAAATCCATTGGTCGCAATATTATCTGCAATCGCAGCATCTCCACAGATTTCTGTGCCAATTATTCGTGGAGTGTCGAAAACAAAACAAGCCAGCAGGGAAGCATTAAGTGAAATGCTCAAAAAGCTGAGACCACAAAAATGATACAAAACAATTCGCAGATATAACGTTAGATTTAATATAAACGCTGACAAAGTCAGCAAAACAAAAAGGAGGAT
>DYKD01000103.1 GCA_020722765.1 Brevinema andersonii
TTTAAACAGGACATAATCAGTCCCTTTTGACATAATATAAGTAAAAGAACAGGAAAATTCAAGAATAATTTGAAAATAGGGTGAAATGGGATTATCTTGAAAATTATATTGTTCAGCCTTGTATTGATCAAAGAGGTGAATTTCATGGTTTCAGCGCTTTATATACTTCTGGGTTTTCTTGCTCTTGTCGCAATTGTGACCCTGTTGTCAGCCATTTTTTTTTATACGGATATCAAGGCCATCATGGAACGTGACCCGGCTGCACGTGGTATTTGGGGATTCTGGGAGATCATTTTTACGTATGCCGGCTTTCATGCGCTTGTCTGTCATAGGATTGCCCACCTGCTGTGGATGATGCGGTTGCCTATGCTTCCACGCATGGTCTCTCAAGTAGCCAGGTTTTTCACAGGAATAGAAATCCATCCTGGAGCGAAGATTGGGAGACGTTTTTTTATTGACCATGGGAGCGGTGTTGTAATCGGAGAGACATCCGTGATTGGTGATGATGTGACTCTGTTCCAAGGTGTGACTCTTGGGGGGACAGGTAAAGAGAAAGGAAAGCGGCATCCCACTTTGGAAAACAATATTGTCGTAGGTACAGGTGCCAAAGTCCTGGGCAACATCATCATTCGTAACCATGTCAAGATCGGTGCGAATGCGGTGGTGCTTACGGATGTGCCCGAAAATTCAACTGTCGTGGGAGTGCCAGGCAAGATTGTAAGACAGGAAGGGAAACGTGTGGATGAATTTGATCATATCAATATTCCTGACCCGATTGCCAACAGGCTATACAGTCTGCAGCGACAGATAGACTGTTTGGCCAAAGAGATGAAATGCGAGGCCCAGGAAAAAGAAATAAGGGAGCATGATGAAATCAAAGTTGAAAATCTATAATACGCTTACGCACCAACTTGAGGAATTTGTACCTCTCAAAGAGGGTGAAGCAAAAATCTATTCCTGCGGACCGACTGTCTATAATTTCGCACACATAGGAAATTTCAGGTCATATATCTTTTCGGATATCCTGCGCAGGACCTTGAAACTTCTTGGTTATAATGTCACGCATGTGATGAACATAACAGACGTGGATGACAAGACAATCAATGGTGCGAACAAGCAGGGTGTGAGCCTCAATGAATTCACGAAGGGATATATTGAGGAGTTCCATAAGGATCTGGCTACTCTTGGAATAGAAAAAGTGGAGCATTATCCGCGTGCTACAGAGCATATCCCTGAGATGATAGGCATCATACAGAAATTGGAAAAAAACGGTCTTACGTATGTTGCTGACGGTTCTGTCTATTTCTCAATCAAGAATTACAAGGATTATGGAAAACTTTCAGGAAACCGGTTATCCGGTGATCGCGATGGTGCCCGTATTGATTCTGATGAGTATGAAAAAGAGAATGCAAAAGATTTTGTGCTTTGGAAAGCGAAAAAGGAAGAGAACGAGCCTTCATGGCAGACCCCATGGGGGGAAGGCCGTCCAGGTTGGCACATTGAATGCTCTGCCATGAGCATGAAATATCTGGGGGAGACTTTCGACATCCATACTGGTGGATTTGATCTTGTGTTTCCGCATCATGAAAACGAGATAGCGCAGAGCGAGGGAGCTACTGGAAAAACGTTTGTCAACTACTGGATGCACTGTTCACATCTGATTGTGGAAGGCGAGAAGATGTCCAAGTCAAAGGGTAACTTCTATACTTTGCGGGATGTGCTTGCCAAGGGATATTCAGCAGCAGCAGTGCGTTACGTCCTTCTTTCTGCGCATTACAGGAAAAACCTCAACTTTACTTTTGATTCCATAAAACAGGCTGAACAGAGTGTGGCTAAATTCAATGATTTCTATCATAACCTGAAAAAATCCACTACCGTTGATGGTGGCGACGTTGCTGTTGATCTAGTCTTGGAAAACATCAACAGCGGTTTTATTGAAGGTCTGGCTGATGACCTGAACGTCTCTCTCTCCTTGTCTGCCATGTTCGAACTGATATCCGAATTCAACCGTGTTTACAGGGACAAGCCTGTACCAAAAAATACAAAAGAAAAGTTCATTCAGATTGCAGAACGGATGAACATGGTCCTTGGCATTCTTGATACAAGTGCACCTGCTGAGGTGGAAGTGCCTGCAGAAATTATGGATCTTGTGGAACAGCGCAAGGCTGCGCGTGCGGCAAAAGACTGGGCAGGATCGGACAGGATCCGTAACGAGATAAAAGCGAAAGGCTGGGTTGTTGAGGATGGCAAAGAAGGGATGAAGGTGAAGAAAGGGTGAATTGGACTGGTCTAAAGAATGGAGACGATAGCCTTCCTGGACCCCCATGTAGTTGTCTGGTTGCATAGCAATCATCTTTCAAAATTTTCTGAAAAAGCAAAAAATCATCTGGAGACACATGACCTCTTTATTTCCCCTATGGTAATGTTGGAATTGCAATATCTTTTTGAAATAAAAAAATTATCGGATAATAACCGCTACTCCTGCTTCTAAAAAGAATATATTGATTACTGCTGATAAAACTATTCAGAAACATTATGAAAAAGCCTTGCGGTAATTTCTATGCTTTGCTTTTTTTCAACAAGAGTTGTATATTCATTGGACAAGTTTATAATGGAGCGGTTCCTTGTCTGAAAAGATAAAAATTGTTTATGGCAGGCGTACAGCGGAAGAGTACCTCCGGCATAATCCCCAGGATGTTGTCCGTATGACTCTCTGTGCAAGTAACCAGAAAAATGTCAATGATGCCTTGGTGTCACTTGCGCGTGAGCATGATGTGGATGTTGATTTCCTTGATCCGGACAAGTTCTATAAACGGACAAGCCACGAGAAAAATACACAGGGTGTGATCATCCAGGTGCGCCAGAAGGAACTGACAGAGGATTCTCTTTACGACCGTGCGCTGTTAAAACTTGAACAAGATATGGTTGTGGTTTTGGATCATATAGAAGATCCTGGAAATTTGGGAGCCATCCTGCGCATTTGCGGCGTTTATGGTGTTGAAATGGTCATCATACCCAAAGACAGGTCTGCTGCCATAACGCCTGCAGTGGAGAAGACTGCGTCTGGAGCGCTTGCTTTTGTCAAGACAGTCGAAGTTGTCAACCTGAATAATATTCTCAAGTTTTTCAAGGATCATGGTTACTGGGTTGTTGGGACTGCACTCACATCAGCGGCTCAGGACTTGAAGGGGTTTGAGTTTCCCAGGAAGACGGTTCTCGTCATTGGGAATGAACACAAGGGGATGGGTTCCCTGCTTACAAAGAATTGCGATTTTCTCCTGAAGATCACAACAAAAGGTTCACTTCAATCTTTGAATGCAGCTGTTTCTGCAGGGATTTTTATAAACAGGTATTTTGAACAATGGTAGGTATCTGAATGGGAGAGATCCGTTCAGGCGAATATTTCTACAGCCTTGATCCATCCAAGGACAGGACTTTCCTTGTCCAATACAGGGAAAACGAACTTTCAGGAAAAGATTCTGCTTTCTGGAAAGCGAACACCATCCATGCTCCAATATTGCTTTACAAGGACTGGTATCAGGTCCGTGATGAAAAAAAGGATTTTAGGGCATCATCATTTGAACTCCCTTTTATGGAAATCTATGCTTTGCCTGTGCCATCACGCGTCATGCTGGGCGCTTCCCTGAAACTTCTGTTCATCAGCAGGGAAGTGAAGCGCGTTGAAAAAATCAATATCTCTGTTGATGGGGAATTCATCTGTTCCTACGATGCCAATTTCTCGGAAAGCTCTTCAGCAGTTGTTGATTTTATTCCCAAAGAGGAAGGTCATTATCTTGTTTACAGGGAATCGAATGGACGCAGGATTATCCTTGTCCAGTTCGACTGTGAGCGCAAGCCAGCCCCAATCATGGCTTTGGAAAGGTCTGCTTCGCTCTTGAACAGTGAGTTCATCCCCTTTTCTTCTGATCTTCGGTCTTATGAGAAAAGAGTTGATCCTAAGGAGGAAGAATCCCTCTACTTCTCCTTGAAAGACGTGATGGATCCGGCTGAATATGAGTCGTTTGATTTTTCCATATATGAGAAGGAAAAAGAATCCAGAAGTTTTGGAATGACAAGGCTGCTCAATACGATCAAGCATCTTCCAAAACAGGAGGAGCTGAAACTCATCCAGGATCTTTTTCAGGATGATTTTGAACTGGGACTTTATTTTTTGGAACATTATTTCCCATACGATCTTGTTTTTTACCTGAAAACAGGAGTGCTTGGTGAGATTCTCGCTTCTGCGCAGGCTTTGCTGGTCAATACATTGCTGAGGCATGAGGATAAATTCCGGAAAGAGAAAATCCTGGCAGCGCTTGATCCGGTCCGTGCAAGGCAGATGGAGGCTCTTTCCTCTGTGGTAGTGCAGGAATCAGAACTTGTGAAGGCACGGAAATCTTTCCTCTCTTATTGCAGGGCTTTCCTGCAGCAGCAGTTTGGTGTTATCATCTGTACCAGAAAGACAGAACAGGATTTTTATGTCCCTTCGTCGCAGCATTTTCCAGGTTGTGGCATTCGGCGATGGAGCGTAGGCGGCAGGACCGCTTTTCTGGATTATGTCGAGACTGGAAAATTCAGGTCTCCTGAACATTTTGTAATGAACATGATTACGGATGAGACGCCTTTTTGCGGAATTCCGCTTATTTCCAAAGGGAAACTGTTACTGACGTTCTTTTCAGATTTTGGGCTTGTGCAGGTTGTAAAGGATGGGTTTGGTCTGACACGGGAGGAGATTTCCGAGTTCAGGAATGTGCGTGCAGGAACTGGAGTTTTACTTTCATGTGAAAGCAGGTCTGTCCGTTTAAAGGTTGGTGGACTGAACAGGTTTGGTCTGAAAGAGATGATGCTTGATGTGATCGTATGTGGGACTCTGGGAGCTGAGATCATCATGGATACAGGATCAGAGGACGCTGCCATACCAGTGAGATTGTTGAAAGCGGATTCCCGGTCAGAGGCGTTGCTTGTTTCATATTCGTTCAGCTCCGAACTTCTCATACAGCAGAATGGTTTTAAATCCATACGCTCTTCAGAAGATGATCTTTTTATGGAGGGGCAGGTGTTTCCTCTAAATTATCATCTTTATTTTGATACGGGCAGGATGGCTGCAACGTCTGAAGTGCATAGGAATAAGATGCGGCTTTCCATGAGGCAAGCGATACAGCCATCCATTTTGGCCTCGGACTTGCACTTTCCTGTGACGCTTTATACTGTGGGTTTTCAGGATGCAAAGACAAATGATGTGGGAGGGATCGCGCATCTGCTTGACATGTTGTATTCTGAATCCAGCACCAGATATTTACGCTCAAGAAATATCATTTATACGGCAGACCAGACAGCGATTCTTTATCAGCTTACTGTCCTGACAGCAGAGCCTGGGAACAAGGAAAAAATGGATGCTTCTTTGAAGAAGCTCAACACTCTTGTCAGGACTGCGTCTGTGCTGGAACTCTCTGAGCGGTTGCATGTCTATTTCAGGTTGAAAGGACTTTTTGAAGCGTCTCCCTCTTATCTGAAATTCTGGATAGATTCGATGGCGCATCTGCTTTTTGAGGATCCGGTTGATGATGACGAAGACCCGTATCAAAAAATCCTATTCAAGGTGATCAGGGCATTGACACAGACCGAACGCGTGGAACAGAAGGGGAGGGCTTTGCTGTTCAAGGAATTGAAGGATGCATGCAGCAGGCAGACTGATCCGCTTTTCTTGTGTAGGGCCTATCAGCTTCTTTTGAACCGTGAGGATGAGTTTGTGGAAAAAGGATTCAAGAGGCTGTTCAAGGATAAAATCGTTTTTGATTCTTTTGATAGACAGTCCTATCTTTTGGATGCGTTGGTCTTGGGAAAAGAACTTGGAATGGAGGTCAGTACAGAGTTGACAGACGGCAGGATAGATCTGGGGACACAGGTTCTACCTGAAAACCTTATGACAGTGGAAGAAGAAAGAAGTGAGAAGATGTTGACATTGCGAGTGCGGCTGAGGCATGTTTCTGCAGCTCCTGAGGTGGTTCTTTTTTATGAGGATGGAATGGAGTTCTGCGATTCTGATGTGTTGTCGAATCTGTGGAAGAGCAGGCCGAATGAGATTCGTCTTACAGTCCGTTCATTCATTCCACCAAGAGGCAGGGTAGACATCCGTTTCTATGTCAAGGATGATGAGGCAAGAAAAATTGTGCTGATTTATAGGGATGCGATTGATTCCGAGATTTATGAGAAGATCGTGATCTGATGAATTTCTGCGCTGGTTTCCTTGGGGGATTTTATCTTGCTGAATGGCGGGTCACAAAAAAACTTTTCTGCGGGACTCTTTAACACTAAAATTTTTCTTAATTTACTGGATTAGGATTATTTAAATTCATCATTTGGTTGTAATGTGCCTCATATCCTGAATCTTTAAATATTTTTTTAAATGCTTCTTTGAAAATTTGAGGGTCAATTTCTTTAGAATCAGAAATATTAATTGGATCAGAATGTGATTCTTTGTTTATATATCTTATGAAAAAAATATTTTTTTCATCTTTTTCCAATTCTTTTGTAAGTTCATTAAAATCGTTTTTTTCTATGAAGCCAAAAAATCTTTCGAGGATATTTCTCATAGCATTTGCCAATATTACTTCAGTTGCTTTGCCTTCGTCATAATCTTTTAATATTTGCCAGTATGATTGATATTCGTTTTGAATATCTTTTCTGTTCATTACTGATAATTGCGAAAATTTAGATCTGCAAAGTCTAAAAAGTTTTGCATTGTTATCTTTTTGCTTATGAAGTAGTTCATGAAAAAAGTATAAATTATGAGTTAAAATAAATACTTGTGTATAATCATTATCATTAAAGAAATTTTTTCTTATAAGCTGTGCGATGTTAAAAACATACATATGTGCGTATTCCGGTCCAAGGTATCCACTAATCCGGTGTAAGGTATCCAGCGT
>DYKD01000104.1 GCA_020722765.1 Brevinema andersonii
TGTCTTCCTGCATCATCTCCTTATACTGTTGAGCCTTGTCAGCCATATTATGCCATCCTTAACTTGCTTTTAGCAATCATAGCAAGTTTCTTGTTCTCGTCTTTGCGGTTCTTATACATGCTTGTCTTTTCAGGTGTTTTCTTCCCCCTTTTTATGTTCTTCCATCTGCCGTCTTTGTCAAGATACCATCCGGCGTTAAAAAGTTTCTCTTTGGCTTTTTTATATGCCTCTTGTTTCGAGTACCCTTTCATATCCCATCTTATCGCTTCCTTGATAAACATGTTCGTTATCATTGTTGCCGTATTCATCTTTTCCATTTTATACTCCTCCTCCTTGTTGCATCCCACTAACAGCAGGAACAGCACCACCAGAATTTTGTCCATTCTTTTGCGCCTCCTCTGCTTCTTTCTGTTTCATCATCTGAAATCGTCTAAACTCCTGAAACATCGGCAACCGCTCCATGACCTTTTCCTTGTACTGGAATCCTGTAGCTTCCATGTATGTGATAGGGTCAATCAATGGCTGTCCTAAAGACGCCCCTGCCTGTAACAACATATTAGCCTGTTGTGCCGTGTCTAATTTGCCGTGCTGTATATCCAATCCGCCAGCGACCTTTACTGCGAACTCATCAGGATTCCCAAGTCTTTGCCCTTCTATTCCCAAATAAATGGAATTGTTTGTGTTCTTTTTTACACTCAATCCCTTTTCCCTGGCAAATATCTGCATACCTATCTGAAACTCTTCAGGAGTGCTTGCGCCAGCTTTCTTTAACGCATTCTGCGCTTCAATGTCCTCCCTGTAAAGGACTTCAACGACGCTTTGCGCATCAGCTCCAGTAATCTTTACGACCGTCTCGACATCCATCAGCTTATGCATCATCCGTATCGCTATTCTGCCCATGTCTCCATATAATCTTTTAATGTTTCTGACCGCCTGTCTTAGTCGTGTCTGTGCAATCTGTGACGCTTCTTCTATACTCTTCCCTGATGGCATGTTGGAGCCTACAGTCAATCCGCTTATATCCATTGTCCCTGCCGTCTTCTGCATGTAATCTTCCATCAGCTTTGCAAAGGTTATCAGCGTATCCGGGATAGGTGGTGGCGGGTCTTTTAGAACCATACCCCTTATATCATTAGCCCCCGCCTGCATGGATATTAACTGATTATCCTTGTTGGTAATCGTATTCTTGTCAATGAATGTCGAATTTATATATAGATTGCCAATAGCGGCCTTATTTATAATCTGTTGCATCCTTTTCACGTTCTTATTCATGACTGCACTCTGCAGTTTTAGATATGTAAAAAGGTCTAATCCATATATCCTGTCCGGAAGTGAAATGAACGGTGCAAACACGTATGGGAAATAATCACATTCGCTGTCAACGTCTTCAAGAATCTGCCCCCCACTTGAAACAGTCCTCCTATAAATATCGCCATCCTTCCATGTCATTATTCTTATGTCTACTATCTTGCTCCCGTCCTCTTCACTCTGATTGTATTGTTCATTCTCATTCTTTATGTCCAGGTCTGATTCTATCCCTTCCCGTTTCTTGAAATTATACTTAGGATAAATCTTCTTTATCTCTTCCTGATTCATTGATACAGTTTCTATAATCCATCTCAGCATTTTCATGTTACGTGCTGACGGGTCACATACTACTTTCCGGGTGTCTCGCACGTCATACATAATTGTCTTGCGTCCTGCTTTGTCCTCATGCCATATTTTATAACAACCCGTGCCAAGAAGAATGGCATATTTTTGGAGCTGGTCTCTTGCCTCCTCATCTCTGTTTGTTGCACGCATGTGTTTTACGAGAACCTCGTATATCTTTGCATCCAGCTCATAACCAGGCGCTTGTGCGTCAACCAGAATCTCAATAGGCATATCGTTCATGAGACTTGCTATCGTCTCGATATGTATCATCGGGAAATTTACAAACTGACTCTCTGTGTCTTCCTCGATAGAGGCGTTCAGGTTCGGCTGCTCATCCCAGATATAGGCATCTATGTTGCCACTCATATTTTTACATGAGTTCTTCCCGTTCCATCCAGCTTCCTGCCTGTTCTCTATCAGGTCAATCAATTTCTTTTCTTCAATTTTTGTCATTTGAGTATCTTCTTAAACATTATTTCCGTCCTTACCCCGTCGGCTTTCGTATGCTTCTTGTACTCCAATGGGGTCGGATTGTCAACTCGTAATAGAATACGTTTGTTTTCATTCATCCTTGTCGTCCTGCCGTGCCTCTTGATATATTCAGACTCCAGTATGCTCTTCCCTAGTTCGTTGTCATGGATATAGTGTCTCTTCCTTGGTATTTCGTGAGTAGCCCAATACTCGACATCACTCACCCAGGCTTTCTTATCTTCATCCCACTCAACCCTTTCAAACCGGATATTCTTAAAATTCTCCCTATAGTTCCTTCTCTCCTCTTCGCTTTCATGTACACTTGAATTATCGCATCCCTTTATATACATCAATTGTCCCTTGTCAATCCCTTATCCGGCTTGTCACTCCACTTCTGCCAATATACCCCGTCATCATAATCTCCCATCTCTTTCAGTTCCTCTTCGGTTCTCTTCCCACCACCTATAATGAGCTCCACACTTTTCCCATCTGCCATTACGCCCCCCTTGACATCGCTTCTCGTGAGCTGTTTGTCTTTTCAACATTTGCAGGAGCTTCCTTCCTCTCCATCTCAATGTTATCCTTGTTAGCCCTGCCGAAAATCCTCAACTTGATAGGCTCTATCTCTTTTGCTTTCAGTGCGTCATATTTCCTGTAAACTTCCTGTACGGCTGGCAGATATTCAGTGTCATACTTCTTATGACATGCCCTGCAATATATGTCATTCCCTTTACCATGTGGATAAGTCGGGTCAATACCCTGTCTTAACTCAACTCCACATCCTGCACACTCTCTAATGTCTCCTTTTTGCATTACCTCTGCTCCTTCGCCTTTCGGGCTTGTATTTGATTATATAAGACTTCTTCGTCATACGCTTTTGTTCCTGTGGTTATTGCCTTCTCGACAACAGGCGGTATAATCGGCTCTTTATAGTCGGCTATGTTTTTGACGACAATCGTAATTCCATTTCCGAATCCTATCACTAATACCGATACAAAAAAACCTACAACTCCGCCTATCAAAAGGGCAAACATTATATTAATCACCTTGCATCCTCCTCGCTCTCTGTTTTGGAGTGTCATCCCTGTATAGCTCTTGGCTCTGTACCACGTACCTCACTGCATCAGGCCAGTGGTCGTCCTTCTTCCGTGGTCTTTCGGTTGGGTCTCTTGCCAATGGCTTGATTTCAACGTCCTCCTTGAACTCATATCTCTTCATGGCATCTGTAGTGGTTTCCACGCAGTCAAAAAACCACATCTTCCTCTCGGCTAAATACCAATATACCCTGTCAATGCCTGACTTCACATCATTGTCAGCAGGCAGTACTGTCCAATCCTTCATAACCGTACAGAACGTATTATAGATACTCCCACCTGTGTTTGGATTTGCTATCTTGGTGCTCGGGTCAACAAGGACACAATCAACAACCTCATCTCCTGTGGCTCTCATTATCTCCTCCGCCACCTGCGTATCTGTCATTTTGCTGAGGGTCATATCCCGGTATACAGTATAGGTATCTTCCATCCTGTCATATATCATCCAGACTACAGCCGTAGGGTTATTATCTCTCCAGCCCCAGTCTATCCCAATCAACCTCGCGAATCTTCCACCGCCACCCAATTCTTTTTTAATAGGCCACGCCTCAACGATATGCTCTCTATCATCCCAGCAATCGTATATTACTCCACCGACATCCGTGTATAACCCCTTGACATATCTGTCAATATATTTCTGTGAGCGCCCCCTCGTAATCTGTTGTATATAATGTTCAGGTAACCACGGAAATTCCTGTGTTGGCACATTGACCATAATACTGTCATTGCCTACATACTCGCTCCACGTGTATTCCCTGCCGCCTACAACACCTGTCTTCTTGACCTCTCTTAAACCTCTGACATACTCATCATACGTCCAGTCCTTGCCGTTAGGGTTGCCCTCTATCAATTCTATTATCTCGCCACCAGCCTTGTTCCTACTCCGGTCTCTCAATTTCCCTATGGTTTGATAAGGACACCTTTCTGCTTGGGACATCCAAAAACATGACAGATTATATCCATCCAAATGGTCAACGCCTTTCTCATCATCCCATCCACCCAACAAATGTATCTTAGACCCCCCTCTTACTACTAACAACTCTTTAGACTGGCTTACTATGACATCCTTCCATTTCTCCAGTATATCAGACCTCAACTTGGTTGTTGCTTCTTTGGCAGTCCTCATTACCCCGGCAACCTGTGTTGGCTTAGGACTCATCAAGGCATGTAACATCATTGTAGTCATGCAAGCAAGACTCTTTCCTGACCCGACACCGCCCTGGATGCCTCGTCTCTTGACTTTTCCCTGTATGATTTTTCTCTGATGCGGGTAGAAATTAATATCTACACTCATAGCCTCTCCACCTGACTATTACTGCGCCTCCTTCTCTTCACCCACAAAACCTATATTGACAATCGCTCTCCCTTGGCTGGTTATATCGACATTGTCAACCAATATTCCTTTAATCTTTGATATGCTGTCCTCAACTGCCAATGCCGTCCTCAAATCATCCTTTTTTAGCGCTCTTAAATATAGTCTCTCACGCTTTTTTAACGCAACCTCAACCTGGGAATTCTTGCTGTCCATATACTCTTTTTTCCATTTCCTGCCGACAGCCGCTATGTAGCTGTCAACCATAGACCTCGCAATCCCCCATCCTTCATTTCCGACTAATCTTAATATATCAGCTCTTGTATATCCATCAGCCAGCCATGTCTCTATCTGTTGTAACCGTCTGTATTTTTCAGTTTGAGTGCATCTTGTTGCCATTTATACCCCTACGGCCTTGTTCATTGTTTCCATCCCCATCATTTTGCGTATCGTGTTTTTGAACGTATCACCTTTTATGTTTTTTGACAATGCCCCGTGACATACAAGTTCAAGTGCTCGATGGAAATTTTCAGGGTCTTTTTCCCTCATACCATCCCACTCATTTCTTGGAATTGCAAAACAATATAAGCAGCTTAGCCTACCCCTGTATTGATAGGAGTGATGCAGTTCCCATCCGTGTTTTTTTATTATATCATATACTTCACTTGTTTTCATATCCATGATAGGGCGGATCAATAAAAAGCCATTCCTGTCATATGTAATACTTCCTGCATTTTCTCTCCTTTCGGATTCTTCCTTCCTCCACCCCTGGCATATACAAACCTTTGATTTATCCTCTTTTTCTGCAAGCTCCTTAAAAAATTTTCTCATTGGCTGGATTTTCCATGTGGATGTACACCACACCATGTGCTGCAATGGGAATCCATTCCTCTGGAAAATTTCTTTTGCATCATCATCCTTATAATCGCCGATTATTATACAATCTCTAGCCCCTATTTTTTTTGAAAAATTAATCACAAACTCTTTCAAGTCCGGGTAATCATTGGGAGTTGAATTGTGTATAATAATCATTTTGTCCGCTTTTATTCCGTTCTCAAGCAATGCTGCGACTTGTGCCATGCTGTCCTTACCACCGGAAAACTGGACATATATTTTTTCCGCTTTTCTGAGTATATTCCACATGCCTATTTCTAATATTTCCTTCCCTGGTATTATTTCCTTCGGGGCTTCCTTGTCGGTTTTATATTTTTCATCGGGGTTGCTTCCACCGACATAATCTTTCATTTCGCTTATGTCTTCTGAGCCAAATCCTGTTATTTCAATCAGATCTGGACTCATATCTTTCAAATCGTCTATAACAGACCCGATATCCCAATCAGACTCATTTAGTTTGTTATCAGCCAGCCTGTATGCCTTTTCCTGCGCCTCTGTCAACTCTGCGACTTCTATCTTTGGTTCTTGTATTCCTTCAGGATATTTCATATAAGCCATATATCTGCCATGTCCAACTATTATAACGCCCTCTTTATTGACGACTATGGGTTGTTGCCAACCAAATTCTTTCAAACTCTTAGCTATCTTTCTCAGTTGTTCGTCTGTATGCTTTTTAGCGTTTTTCTCATAAGGTCTAATATCGCTTATATTCACACTCTCACCTAACATTATCAGGTATTCTTTCCCCCGCCCTTCCCACCGTTATTGGTTTTTCTAAGCTTCTCGCCGGGCTTTACAAACATCTTATCCAACCCCTTTTTTCCTGCTCCATAATTAACCTTCTCTTTAGACATGTAACCTCCTATATCTATAACTCCATCAAGTCGCCCAAAAACATGGGATGCAGACCGTCCTAAATGACAATCTGCAAACCCATCTTTAGTCTTCCCATAAGGGATTCGGCGAGTGTCCATTAAGGATTTACACCCCCCCTATTATGTAAGGGGCAAAATCAAGGTTTGGCTATTTTTTTTTGATTTCATAAAAAATCAGATAGCCATTTCTTCATGACAACCGAAAGTGTTTTTTGTAGTTGTCTTTTATATCCTTAAATGCCCTTGTTATCTCCTGCCTGGAACACCCCTTGATTACGCTTATTTCCCTATGGCTGTACCCATCAGCATACAACTTGACCAGTTCTATATCTGCCTTAGGCTGTCTATCTAGCCAACTTTTAAAGTCTATCTTAAAATCTATATCTTCCCATTCGTCCGGTTTAACGAATTTTTCCATATCGAAAATATAGGTATAATCCCTGTAAAAATGCTTAGGCATGATATCTCCATTCTGTCAAACCAATTGAATATAAGGCTGACACCTTAATTTTTTATCCTGTTTATAAGGCTTTTGCCTTACTTCTTCAATAACAACACTGTCCATAATTTCTCCCAGTATGTCGTCCTTATCTGGACTTACCGTGATTATCTTC
>DYKD01000356.1 GCA_020722765.1 Brevinema andersonii
GTTTAGAGCCACTTGACCTTTCAAATATTCTGTGTTAGGATGAAGCCCTATGTAGATAAAAACGCCTGCTACCGCTATCTCTTTGACCTTTCCCGTTGATCGGTCTTTCACTGAAATGGAACTCACAAGGTCTTTCCCGTTGATAGACGTTATTTGATGATTTAGGAACCAGTTGACGTTTTCGTGCGCTCTCATGCGTTCTTGGACAATTTTCTCTGCTTGAATGGTAGGCAAATACTCTACGATTGTGAGTGATTTTACGAATCTGAGGATAAAAAGGCCTTCCTGCAAACCGGAATTGCCGGCTCCGATAATAGCAATATCTTTGTTAGTAAACAAAGGGCCATCACATGTGGCGCAATAAGAAACACCGTGTCCTCTAAACTTTTGTTCGCCCGGAATGTTCAGAGTCTTCGGTGAAGTGCCGGAAGCGATCACAACCGTTTTCGCATAGATTGTTTTCCCTCCTATAGTGATCTCTTTAGGCTGAGATTGTAAATTCAATTCGTCTGGAATTGCGTAATAGATTTGAGCTCCGAAACGCTTCGCTTGCTGAAGCATTCTATCTGCCAGCTCGAAACCTCTAATGCCTTCCGGAAACCCAGGATAGTTTTCAATTATATCTGTGCTGGCGGCTTCCCCTCCTATCCCTGATTTTTCCACCAACAGGGTTTTCATCCTTGCTCTGGATGCGTAAATGGCAGCCGTCAAACCAGCGAGGCCAGCGCCGAGGATAATCAAATCATAGTCTTTTTTCAGCGCCATCGTTGTCGGAACGTTGGAAATGGCAAACGACAAATCTGGCATATTTCCTCCAAGAATCCTCGCCATTGCTGGTCAGGGTGAATCCACGTTTCACAAATGGTGTCATATCCCCTTTTCCAATCGTACGTCAACAATTCGATCCAATAAAACGCGTACAAGGCGTTTGAATAGTAACAAACCTAAATGGCTCTTCCGGAAAATGCGTACCTGCTATTCACTTTCTCTCGGTGTCCGAGTAGCCTTCATGCAAATATCAAACATTAAAACTCAAAATGGCATATCAAAATCCAAAATGTGCCTGGCAGAATTGGCCTGAAGATAAGT
>DYKD01000357.1 GCA_020722765.1 Brevinema andersonii
CCCAAGCATTGTCCACGCCCGCCCACCAGCGGCTAACGCAAACCGTTCGGCGGCTTCCGTCATTCAACTGTGATGGTTTAGGAATTATGAGAAGCGATTTTCGGGCTTTTTTTGT
The DNA here is from genome assembly GCA_020722765.1 of Brevinema andersonii. GTDB lineage: Bacteria > Spirochaetota > DYKD01 > DYKD01 > DYKD01 > DYKD01. Next base: position 116 of record DYKD01000357.1, read on the forward strand.
GATTGTGTTCATTGGCTTATTCATGGCTGGTTGCGGTAGTGTACAACCTACTGCAAAATTTACGCCTATACCTACTTTGATATCCACGTTGACACCATTACCCACTTTTACCGCTCCACCTACGGCAACTTTATTTCCTTTGCCTAAAGGCATTTTTGACCCTTTTCCAAAGGAATTTTATGACAACACAGTAAAGATGTCGTTTGGATTGGTCTCATCAGGGACGACGGTTGAGGAACAGGTATTAATTGATTCGTCAATTGGTAAAATGCGATTCTCTGTTTTTTGGAGAGTCGGTGACCTTGATTTAACCCTAGTTCAACCAGACGGAAATTTGGTCAATCCATCTATTGCCGAGAGTACTCGGAATTTCTCCTTTTCTTCAGACACTATTTCCGAAGAATACTGGATTCAGGCTCCCCAAACGGGTCTATGGACTGCCAGAATCTATTGCAAATCAACACCTGTTACGGGCAGTAATTATATGCTTGAAGCATCGGCTGTGGCGGCAACAATGATTTCAGCCAATTTTGACAAGGAAGAATATTTTTCTGGCGATCCTATTAAACTTTCAGCAAGCATAGAGGATAGCCTTTCAGCCGCTCCAAGAGGGCCAGAATATATTCACGGAGTTACTATGCAAGTGATAGTCGAGAACCCTGAAAGAACTCAATATTCCTTTGAACTTTATGATGATGGACTTCATGGAGACGGTGGGGCTGATGATGGGGTTTATGCAAATATTTTTGAGGATACCTTGCTCTCAGGGAGATATAATTTTTACATTCAAATTTCGGGTGTGAATAACAGAGGATATATGAGCATTGATGGAGTTGGAGCACCCTTTACCAGAGTTTATTTTCGTTCTACTGTGGTGCACTAATGGATATAATTTATGTGACAAGCCAAAACGCCGCCGAACAAAGCGTCCTCAGAAACCATTCAACCACGAGCGCCCCAGATGTAATCATCCG
>DYKD01000358.1 GCA_020722765.1 Brevinema andersonii
GTCTCTGCAAAACTCCGTTCACTTTCTTCCCTACTCTCCTATTTCTTCCATCCACGACATATTCTATCAAAGTTCCATCTGGAAGGACAACACTTTTCAAATTCCCCAGAACATCGTAAGTGTAAGCCGTTGTTTCGCTTATTGAAAAAAGTTTGTGACGAGCCCGGAAAACGCCGGAAGCGGAAAAGCTGAAGAGGCGAGGTTTTGGATTGAAAGAGATTCGTAATTCATGGGTTGAGTCCTTTTTCTTATTACAAAAAAGCGCTTATTTGCCTTCATTCTCGTCTCCGGTTTTTTCTGCCGGCTTCTCTTTTTTTATCTTTATTCCCCAATTTACGTACAGGAATTTCTCAAATATATTTGTGGGGAAATCACCACTTTTGCGAGCTTGGGCAATTATCACAAGATATCCGATTCCAATAAAGCCAAGGGCCAGAGCAAAAAGTAAACTTAGCTTTTCTCCATGTTCAGCAAACCAAGGGACATTTTGAAAAAGAAAAAGAAGCAACAAGACTAACACGGCTACACAGGCATTCATAATTAGAATCTTTTTTACTATCATAGTGTTTTTTGTTTACCTCCTCGTCATTTCGCAATCAAAGCGCCCTGCACCTCCGCCAAATCCAAGACTTAATGTCAAGTGTGGGGGCCAACCACTGCTTGGAATTGACCCACCAACAATTGAAAGGGAAAATGGTGTTACTGTATCCTCGATTTTGGCTGGAATATCACATGGGTCTTTTATTCCGGTTATGGCGTATCCAAGAGTCCCCCCCCAAATATCCCAACTTACAGCTGCCATAAATCCAAACCCACCACATTTTATTGATACCGGAACTTGCACACGGTGGGGATCATCGACGCATTTAAGCTTACCTCTTGAATAGGAACCACCTATTACTGGGACAAAAGTAAAGCTAAATGGTCCAGAAACATAAATCCAATTGCCAGAAGGACATTTATTCCCACAACAACCAGCGGCGCTTTGAAAGCCTTCCGCGTCAGTACATTGTATTGGATCCTCATTCATATATGAGTAGATCTGAAAACTTCCTCCCCCAAACCCAATCGGATCTTTAC
>DYKD01000359.1 GCA_020722765.1 Brevinema andersonii
TGAAATTCGATGTCATCATCGGCAACCCGCCGTATCAGTTGAGCGATGGGGGAGGAACTGGCTCAAGCGCAATTCCCATCTATCAAAAGTTCGTGCGACAAGCTAAAAAACTCAATCCCCGCTTTTTGACCATGATTATTCCTTCTCGCTGGTTTTCTGGTGGAAGGGGACTGGATGAGTTTCGAGACGAAATGTTACACGATGACCGAATACGGATAATTCACGATTTTATTAACGCTGGTGACTGTTTCCCAGGTGTAGAAATCAAGGGTGGTGTTTGTTACTTCCTCTGGGACAGGGATAACAAAGGAAATTGCAAAGTTCACACACATGAAGGGGACAAAATAGTCTCTTCAGATGAGAGACCATTGCTTGAAGAAGGAGCAGAGACTTTTATTCGCTACAATGAAGCAATTGCGATACTACGCAAAGTTAGAAGACTGAAAGAGGAAAGTTTTGCAAATCTTGTCAGCGCAAATGACCCCTTTGGATTTGATGTACGAGTTGAAAATAGTTATAGACGAGTTAAGCCTAAGTTCGTGAAGACTCCCTTTCCAGGCAGTGTTGAGTTTTACTACTATGGTTGGCAAAAAAATGGCGTAGGATACATAGACAGAAGCTCTATCCGTAAAAATATTGAATGGGTAGATAAATACAAGGTTTATGTTCCAAAAGCATGGGGTATTGGGAATATTAGTCAAGATTGGATAAAGCCCTTCATTGGCGCTTCTAATTCTTGTTGTTCGGAGACTTATTTGATAGTGGGCCCTTTTGAAACACTAGAAGCTGCGCAAAATGTTATCAGCTATACCCAAACGAAATTTTTCCATTTCATGCTTGGACTTGCAAAAATTACTCAGAATACTATGAAAAAAGCATATATGTTTGTCCCCATGCAAGGCTTCTCCAAACCTTGGACTGACGAAGCACTCTACAAAAAATACGGCCTAACCGACGACGAAATCGGCTTCATCGAATCCATGGTCCGCCCGATGGACAATGGGGAGGTAACAACGGAGAACAGCCAATGAGCGAGGTACGACTTTTCAATATCACGGGAAATAAGGCCAAAGAG
>DYKD01000105.1 GCA_020722765.1 Brevinema andersonii
TCTTTTTTCTTATAGCAAAGATTTCGCTTAACTACATAAATCCGGTGTTTTTTAGGGTCTCGTCTGTTTCCTTGATAAACCTTGTATAAATCCCTTCCCCTGCTATTTGTATCCCAATGCCTTTGACCGCTCTGGATAAAGTGGGAATGCGTCGCATAGTTCTTTGACCTGTTTCGAGACTGATTCCAACACAGAGTTGTCTGTCCTGTTTGTAATGACCTTGTGGATCAGGTTTGCTATGGTTTTCATTTCAGCCTCTTTCATACCACGTGTTGTGACTGACGGCGTTCCTATGCGGATACCGCTTGTGATGGCAGGCTTTTCAGGATCAAAAGGGATGCCGTTCTTGTTGACGACGATTCCTGCTGTATTCAATGCGTCATTCGCATCCTTGCCAGTGCATTTCATAGGCCGCATATCAACAAGCATGAGATGGTTGTCCGTGCCACCTGAAACAATCCTCAATCCATTTGCTATCAGCTCTGCAGCGAGCGCTTTTGCATTTTTCACGACCTGTGTCTGGTAAACCTTGAACTCGGGTGATAGCGCTTCCTTGAAAGCGACTGCCTTTGCAGCGATCACATGCATGAGCGGTCCGCCCTGTATTCCAGGGAAGACGTTTTTGTCAATCAGTTTTTGGTATTCGTTTGTTGAGATGACCATTCCACCACGTGGACCTCGGAGAGTCTTGTGTGTGGTTGTAGTCACGAACTGGGAATGAGGAACAGGAGAGGGGTGAAGGCCTGTTGCCACAAGTCCTGCGATGTGAGCCATATCAACCAACAGGAAGGCTCCCACAGCATCAGCGATTTTTCTGAACCGAGGGAAATCGAGAGTACGCGGATAAGCGGAAGCACCAGCCACGATCATTTTCGGTTTTTCCCTTTTGGCGATCTCTTCCAGTTCGTCATAATCAATCATCTCAGTATCTTTGTTCACACCATAAGCGACAATCTTGTATAGTTTGCCTGAGAAATTGACAGGACTGCCATGCGTAAGATGTCCGCCATGCGCGAGGTTCATTCCCAGGACAGTATCACCTGGCTGAAGCACTGAGAAATAGACCGCCATGTTGGCCTGGCTACCGGAATGGGGTTGGACGTTCACATATTCCGCATTGAACAATTTCTTTGCGCGTTCACGGGCCAGGTCTTCTGCCACATCCACATTTTCGCAACCAGCATAATAGCGGTGGCCAGGATATCCTTCTGCATATTTGTTTGTCATGACAGAACCTTGGGCTTCCATCACGGCCTCAGAGACAAAATTTTCAGATGCGATAAGCTGCAGTTTCGATTCCTGCTTGAAGGTTTCACCCTTGATGGCATCAAAGATTTCCGGATCAAAGTTTTTTAAGTTTGACATGTCGACACTCCCGATTGGTTTTTTGATATTTCGGGCTGGGGGGATTCGAACCCCCGACCTCTTGGTCCCGAACCAAGCGCGCTACCGCTGCGCTACAACCCGTTTTAAAAATCCTTTCAAAAAATCAGGATTCATATTAGCAAAGATTCAGTGATTTAGCAAGTTTAAGGAACAATAAACATTCGGGCTAGTCAGATTTGAACTGACGACCCCTTGCACCCCAAGCAAGTGCGCTAGCCACTGCGCTATAGCCCGATGTTCTTATTGTCCGAACAATATAATCCGATATCTCCTGAAAAACCACTTTTTAAAAAGAGATTTTCAGCTCCTTTTTTACCTTCACTGGATTCTTCTCTGAACTGTATGGAAACTCTCCCATATAGACTAGAGGTTCCACTATCCTATATTTTCCAGGGATTTCAGCTTTCAGCAAATAGTGTATTCTGGTCGTTTTCTGTAGGTCTCCCGTGTTGATCCTGAATTCGACCTTGTCATCAATCCTGTTATATGTTGTTTCAACACGCCTTTTCCTGTTTTCATATTCAAGCATGACAACCTTGAATCCTGATGGAACAATGTCCTGCACATAGACTTGGCTGCTATCCGGTAATGTCCCTTCTTTCCAATCAAGAGTGATTGTCACGAGCACAGAATCCTCAGCTTTGAAGTGACGGACAGGAGAGGACACTCTTGAAATCAGGAACATGTCCATTCCTATCCTTCTATAAGTCTTTTTTGCTTTGAAATAGGGAGAAAAGCGGACATCTCCAGGCCATGGAAAAACATCGAGGTTCTTCGTGAGATTGAAGCTTTTCCTGTATGTCCTGACACTGATCTGGCTTTTCTGCTGTTCTACATCTGAAGATGGCGATATCATGGGTGCTTGCCAATGTCCGTCACCACCAGGTTCAAGTTCAATGGTATTTGTCTTGTACCTGAATTCAGAACGGCTCTGGAATTCCGCTTTGAAACGAACCTTTTGCTTGATGTCTGAAATGTTATTGATATGGATACATGCTTCAGGTTCATCTCCTGGATGCATATATTCAGGTAGGAGCATGGAAAATGTCAAAGGTGATTCAAGTTGGATAGTCGTGTTTGTTGTTGATACTTTTCCGTCCCTTGTCACGCTGTTGATCTGGCAACGCAAGGCGTCATGCTCAAACAGGTTTTCCTCATCCAAAAATATGATATTGGACGGAGCCTCAGTCATCGGTTCGAAAATATATTCACCTGAGGAATAAGGATAGATGGATTTCTCATCCGTGTCTATGCCATACGAATAAAAAGTTTTTTTGTCCTTGAGACGGATCTGAAATGAAGGAAAATAGGTCTGCACTGCCGGTTCTATGTCTTGATAGAAAAGGTTCTGAAAATAGGCTGAAGGTACGGATATCGAAGGAATGTCTGGAGGACCTACACGTAAAAGTGAAAACGTGGATATGCTTCTCTCCCATATATTTTTTGTAGCTATGGAAAGATTTCGTGTGGAATTTGTAAGTATGCTGGATATGTTAAAAATGATGTTCTTGCTCAAATAAGGGACATGGATGTTCTTGTAAGCAATGTAAGACTTGTTACTTATGATGGATTGGACTACAATCAGGCTGTTTGGTTTGTTTTTATCAAGGACAGGAACATCAATCACTTCATAATTGTTTTGGAACTCCAAAGGATGCGCAAAAAAAATGTTGTTCCCTTCGTATGTAAACAGGGAATTAACTGCTTTCCTTTTTGTAACGACCAGAATCCTGGCAATATCCCCAAAGGAATAAATTTCCTTGTCACTGAATATCCGTATCTCTTCTGTCATGTCCTTTTCCAAGGGGATGTCTCCATTAAGAGGAAGTATCCATATATCTGTGGAGTTTTTTACATCCTTGGCACCTAGGACACGTATATTGACAGTATATGGTCCTGGATTGTTGATAGCAACAGGAATATTTGTTGTTGAAGACGCTGACTGTAAGATGATTTTTTGGTGATAACGGCTTTTTTCCTGGCGTGATGTGACTGTGATTTCCATTTTTCTGTAGGAGAGGAGGTCTTCATATTTTTTCAATTGTATGGCTACAGGGATTATTTCATTAGGCAGGAAGATTTTTTTGTTAATTGACAAGGATACGTCCTCTTTTGCCCGAAGTACGAAGAATTCCTTGTAAGAATGCAAAGTGTACCCATCTGCAAACTGGACGGATATGTCCGCACGGACCCTGTAGTTTTTCCGTGGTAACCAGCGAGTACTCTTGGAAACAGCAAAATGCTTTCCCCACAGTCTTATCTGTTTTGTCTTTTTTTCACGGACAAGCTCTCCTGTTGTCATGTCATAAAAGGAAAGGACCGCCTTCACAGCAGGATGGCGAAGTCCTGAGTTTCCTGCGTTGTGGATAGCTGTCCTTATCTTAATTCTCTGGCCGTGAGCATAGACAGGTTTTGAAGGCTTGATAGCTATGAAGACTTTCCGTGGAAAATCATTGTACAGGGAAACATGGTTTGTGAATCCTGTTTCACCCAGAATTGTAATTATGGGATAAGTGCCTGCCTTTGTGCCAGTTGGTATGGCCCACGATGATTTATGTGCGAACTGTTTGCCTGCATCAAACCTGTTTGTCAAACCGTTGAAAATGACAGTATAGGTCTCTGCCATGTGTTCTGTATAGTCTTTGAATTCATCCAGTTTAAAAAAATAGGTGAACAGGTTTATTGTGTCTGACAAAAGGTAATTTTCCTTGTCTGGAAAAGAAATGACTTTGTATTTTTTTCTACCAGCAGGAGCATATACAGGTGCGGCGACGACGTCGTAGTTGTTGGACCAGATACCTACGATTTTTCCGTATCTTTGGAATTTTGCGGTATTAAGGAATAGAAGCCCTTTTTCTGAAGTAAAAAATTCCCGATTGCGTGGATCGTTATAACCTTCAGGACGTATACGGACTGATTCCACTATAAGTCCATCTTTCCTACGCACAGAATAGACGAGTGTCTGCTCTTCATCCCGTTTTACAAATAATGCAATATCAGTAATGTTTACAATGTAATAGGTGGACTTTTTGACATTCCGTATTTCCATCAGGTAAATCCCCTTTTCCCTTACAGGAAGAAGCACTTTTGTGGTTCCTTTTCTTGTCCTGATTTCAAAACTGAACATCTCGGAAATTCCGCCTGCATCTCTTGCGGATTTTGGATCAATATGATTGACATATTTCCTTACAAAGCGGGAGCTCCATCCGTTTTCAGATCTGGGAATTGACTGGTCTTCTGGGAAAACAATCTCTTTTTCACCATACATGGGATAATATCTGTCTAAGAAATCAAGTGGCTTAAGGGCCTTAGAGAGGGTAATGACCAGATTGTCCGGTTCTGTGGATCTGATTTCAAGATATTTATCCTGGTCACTATAAAAGGAAAGACTGTCATTGGAAATATTCCAGTCCGCATGAATCAGGGAAGAGCAGAAAAACATCAACAGTAAAAATAGGAACCTATGTGTCATAGTTTCTTTAACGACCTTATTCTTACTGTGCCACCAGCTTCGGATTCAATCACATAATCGCGTGGTGATCCAGATACGATCGTGATGGATTCCAGCAAAGGGGATGTCCAATGCATGTATGGAACCAACGGTTTTTTCCTACTGGCCTTGATTTTGTAGATCGTCACTTCTGTTTTTTCAATGATGTTCCGTGTAACCAGGAAATATTCCTCTTTGCTTCCTGCATGATAGTGAATACTGTCCGCTTCGTAACCAAGGAAATCAAGAACATCCATATCCGGGATTTCAATCTCTTCACGTTTATCAGCATTGACAAGATGGTAATAGTTATCACTGAAATAAAGCCTGTAATCCTGTTCTGTTCCTGATATATGGAGAGAAGGATCATCCTCCCTCTCTGACGATTTGATAGAAAGGATTTCCTGCGCTATTGGTGTTTTCCACTTGTCCAGGATTGTGAGTGGAGAGCTTTTCCAGATATATCTGAACTTATTTTTCTTTTTTTCATAGACGAAGATGCTTGTGGAAACAGGAAGGTCTCCCTTGAATTCATCCTTCAGGAAAGATGTCACTGCAATGGCGATTTCAGGATTCCCGTTTCTGTCCAGATCAGACATACCTGTAGCTTTGATCGAAACCGATGAGTCAAAATGAATCACGTCTTCGTTTTTTAGACCTTGCTTGTAACAGGAGAAAAGGCTCCCCAACAGGACGAGGAGCATCAGGATTCGGAACATGACTGTTCTTATTTCATCTCTTCAATGATGACCTTAGCCACTTCTTCACTGACGCGTTTCTGTCCTTCCTTGGACGAAGCACCGATATGAGGACTGAGGATCACATTCCCATTCTTTAAAAGAGGTGAAGCAGGATCAAGAGGTTCTTTCTCAAATACATCAACAGCAGCAGAGGCGACAATCCCTTTCTCAAGGGCTCGAAGAAGAGCGGCTTCCGAAACAACTCCACCGCGTGCACAATTGACAATGATGACACCCTGTTTCATCTTGGCAAACTGATCATCGTTAATCATATATTTTGTCTGATCTGTCAAAGGAAGATGAAGCGTGATGTAATCCGACTGTGCAAGGAGCTCGTCCAGTGTTACAGGATTGATGTTGTTCTTTTTCATGGCTTCCTTATCAGCAAAAGGATCATAGCCAATCACATTCATATTGAAACCGAAAGATCCCTTGCGTGCGACACTTTGTCCAATACGTCCTGTTCCAATAATCCCGAGTGTTTTCTTGAAAAGTTCTGTTCCTTCAAAAGCTTTCTTTTCCCATTCGCCTTTTTTCATGGAAGCATCAGCCTTGGTGATTTTTCTGGCACAAGCCAGGAAAAGCCCGATAACAAGTTCAGCTACGCTTTCCGTGGAAGCATCGGGAGTATTCCGCACCTTGATATTTTTTGTCTTGGCATATTCGCCATCGACATTATCGAGACCTACACCGCCACGCACGACAAGCTTCATTTTCTTGCCTGCATCAATCACTTCTTTCGTTATTTTCGTAGCGCTACGGACAATGACCACTTCATAGTTTCCTACAACCTTGAGAAGTTCCTCTTTCTGCATACCTATCTTGACATCCACTGTAAATCCAGCGTTTTTAAGGAGTTCCACCCCTTTATCAGATATCTTGTCACACACGAGAATATTCATATTGTGCCTCCTGGAAATTTTAGGTAGGTATATAAGATAACGAATTTTTGAGGATTAATCAAGAAAGGGGAAAAGCCTGCAGCAATAAAGAACAAGAATATTAGAAACTTTGGTTTTGGGGATGGTTTTGTCGATTATATAGAAAAATAGATTTTATTATTTT
>DYKD01000106.1:0-1131 GCA_020722765.1 Brevinema andersonii
GTTTGGAAAAGAATAAAGACAGAACATATCATTACTCCCTCGAAGGGCGGAGCTAAGATTGGCTCTGAAAGAGGATCATTTTCTTTTGAGAAAGAAGAGAACGAAGTCTTAAAGAAAAGATATACAAGAGCAGAAACAGCAGCTAAAAAAGCCGAAGAAGAAATAAAACTTGGTATTAGAAAGCCTCCCGCTGGAAAGTATTCAAGAGCTGTTAGAGCAGCTGCAAAAACAGCAGATGATTATATGGGAAGTATTTCTACAAGGCTTGCTAATATCGATCCATCTTTAAAATACAAGCTCAGAAGATACACTTTCAATTCGGAGATGAAGAAGACTGTCTATAAAGAAAGAGTGCTTCCATTCATAAAGGCTAATAAGAGCATACCTGAAGAGGATAGAAAGAGATTTGACTTCGCAAGGAAAAATGGAGACCCAGAAGAGTTAAGAAGAATAGTAGAGAAATATCATTTAGGAAAAGAATATCACGAGCTTAGAGAAGTTCTTAGAGATCTTTATAATGAAGCTAGAAAGGTCGGAATGAGGGTAAGATGGAAAGCAAACTATCATCCAAGAGAAGTAATTGATTATCTGGGACTTGAAGCATATCTTCATGCGGAAGGTCAGTGGTCAGCAATAGAAGCAGCTTGTGAAGCTAAAGCAAGGGAGTTAAAGAAACCTTTCCTTGAGGATGAGGAAAAGGTAAAAGTCATAAACACTTTGCTTAGAGGATATTCCGTAGGTGGTATTGAATTATCAGTTCCTGGGCAAGCAAAAGCAAGAACTCTGAGGATTCTTAATGAAGGAGCAGATAAGTATTATGCAGACTCAGATAGCGCTTTGTTAAGATATATAGATAATATGACTGAGGCTATCGAGGCAAGGAAGTTTTTTGGTAAGACCAAAGAAGGAGAATTAGTAGATGTTAAAAATGATATAGGACATCTTATTCTTAACCTGTTAAAAGATAAGAAAATATCTCCAACACAAGAAAGAGAACTAAAGAACATTCTTCAAGCAAGATTTAACGCAGTTGGAGCAAGTGGCTTTATAGGATTTGTGAAGAATGCTTCACTTATAGATGTTATGGGATCGCCAGATGTATCTATTACGCAGATAGGCGATATTGCTTGG
>DYKD01000106.1:1231-3697 GCA_020722765.1 Brevinema andersonii
GTAGAACAATTAAGAAAAGAATTAGAACCGATCTTCAAAGAAGAAACTGAGGCTGTACTGAAAGATCTTAGGAACGGAGTTAATTCGGATAATGTAAAGTTTTACTTGTTAAATACTCTTGCAGATTTTCAACCAGTTACTATTGATGAATTACCTGTAAAGTATGCTACCGCTGGAAATGGTAGAATATTCTATATGCTTAAAACTTATCAGCTGAAGATGTTTGATGCTTTTAGGAGAGAAGCATTCCAGAAGATAGCGACTCCAGGAACAAGACTGGAAGGTCTGCGTAATCTTATAAGACTTGCAGCTTTGCTGATACTGATGAATGCTTCGGCGGATGTGATTCAAGATTTGATACTTGGAAGGAAACCGGAGATACCTGATTTAGTAGTAGATAATCTCTGGAAGCTTACACCACTATACTCAAGATATGCTAGAACTAGAGCTATAAGAGAAGGAGCTGGAACTGCGCTGTTTATGCAGCTCCTTCCCCCGGCAAAGTTTATCAACGCTCTTACGAAGGATATAGTAACAATAGGTAAACTGATTGGATTTACTTTATCAAAAGAAGAAACTAAAAAATACAGAAAAAAGTTCAAAGGCTTTGAGACTCCTGCATCTGTTCCTTTAGTTGGAAAGCTTTATTACTGGCATTTTGGTAAAGGAGCAAAGATAACAAAAGAGAAAGAGGAAAGAGAAAGAAGAAAAGAACTAGAAGCAAGTAGTGGTAATTATCTTAGAAAGATCTCCAAAACCTCAATCCTTCCCAGAAAAAACAGTATAAGAAAATCTATTCTTGCTGATTAAAACAAAAGCCCAAGTAATGTTAAGTTGCTTGGGCTTTAGTTCGAGATATGTCAAAATTTGACATATCTGAGATTTAGTGTTATTTACATTTACACGCCCCCAAAAATATGCCCGAAAAACGCCCAAATCATGGCCTACACGCCGTTTTTATTTCCGCCCAATGGTTCGACCATTCGTTTTAATTTAATCGAATGCTGGGCGTATTTTGGACTTTCTGTACTCCAATACCAGATACCAACTTCTCCATTAGGTCCCTTGAAAGTTCTATCAATCTTGCCTGTCCTTTTTAGTGTATCTATGATATTATCCAACTTTGAGCTGTCAACATCCCTCCAGATTCTGGTCATTAACTGTTTCTCGGAAATACATTCAGCATCCTTAATAATCTGCAATACAGTATCTACATCTCCGGAGATTTCAGATTTACCCATAGCTTTAAATGCCTTTCCCATATGCTGTTCAACTTCCTGAATTGCAGATATAGCTTTTTCTATATGCCTCCATTCGACAATCATACTGCTGGACTCAGCTGCTGACTGAAGAATACTAACCTTTATTATATAAGTAGGCTTTCGGGAATACCAACCGCTAAATGCTTTGTCCTGACAGATCCTATCATCACTCTCATCTTCATTATAAGCATTATACCATTCTGTCCAGTTGTTGATACACTTAGTATCCATTCTGAACTCTCCAGATAACCTACTGATTCTATAAAGGTCTTTTTCTAACCATCTTTTCAGTTCTTCTTCCTCAGGAGTCATATATGGAATAGCTATTGAGCGTTTCTTTTTATCTGCCCAAATAAACAAAATCCTTGTAGTAAGACCTCCGCCTACAGCTGTTGAAGGAAGTGAATTAGCAATGCTATCTGGTGTAGTCGCTGCAAGTAGATTCAGCCAGGGACGAATGATTTTATTACTGGGGCCATGCCTAGTTCTTGCTGACCACTCATCTGGACAGTCAAATAAGTCTGTCAGGGCTGTCAGCATTCTTGTATTTTCTTTTTTCTGACCGAGAAAAGACTCAAATTCTTTAGAGATAATGTTTAACGAGCTGTGTCTAAACGACTCTCCAGTAGATAACAACTCATCTATACCAGAGCTTTCAAGGTCATCTGTCATAGCTTCTTTGGTAGATGAATCCGCACTGAGTCTTATATCTGGGACAGTATATAAAATATCTACTCCATTTTTGATAGCCTGTGTCTTTCTTGCTACACCAGGCTCAGCAACTAACACAACATAGATATTTGGGTAGTAGACTAATCTTCCTAAGCGAAGAAAAACCTTTCTTCTTAAGGCTGCAGCTATAATAGAATATCCTACCCATGTATCAAATATCCTTGCTGGTTCGGTATTCTCCATCAAGCGGACGTAAGATTCCAGCCAATTGTTTCTCGAGTTTCTTTCCATTGTTATTCCCTGTCATAATTCTGTGCCCTTTAAGGGCTTGAAGTTCAGAAACAATAGAGGATAAGTGTTGAATAGTTTCTTCAAGATGAAAGTCAATATTTCCGTATAAGTCGTAAAGTGGACTGAGGTCTACGATAACAGGAATCACTATTACTAGATATGTTCTTATGAGAATTCTGACTCCATCCTTAGCATTGTGAAAGATTCTGACTCGATTTATTCTGTCCTGTTGTATAGTAAA
>DYKD01000106.1:3797-6658 GCA_020722765.1 Brevinema andersonii
TAGCCACTGAGTATACATCTGATCTTCATTTTTAAGGCTTGCAAGGAAGAAATCATCTTCGATTTGACGAAGCCAACAAACTGTGAAAGATTTTTCAGTCCCGTTAAAGGGAATGATGATTTCTAATAAATTGTTTATAGAAATTATTGGATTCATAAGTTTGAGATGTGTCAAATTTTGACATATCTGGAATTTAGTATCGTTATCAACTCGCCTTGTTACCATGCCTATAAGGTCTTTTTTCATTGTAAGCCATTTTAGCATCTACTGCTCTTTGAATATCTATCTGAAGATAATACGAAGTATCAAGAGCACGAATTATTATATCTGCTAATTCTTCTTCTATATTGAGCAATTCAACATCTTTTGTTGTTTTTACCCAGAGAATATGTTCTCTAAATGCTTCATGTAACTCCGAAACCTCATCGTGCAGATTTGCGCAAGCTCTGTTTATATACTCATCAAGTTTTTCTGGTTTATCATAAAATCCTTTGTTTCTTGCTGTGTTGTGTATTGCTTTTGCTAGTTCGTTTAGGCACATCTTTTCAATTCTCCTTTCTCCAGTTAATTTCTACATCATCCCCGCCTGCCCAAGAATCTCCAACTTTGAAATCTACGTCTATTATGAAGCTTTGATTATTATACTCCAAAGGAATCAGCATTTGTTCTCTTACAAACTTTATACACTCCATAACATGCTGTTCTTCTACCATGATATATACAGCATCATGCAATTGAAGCAGAATTTTTATCTGATAAGGCAGATCAACTTGTCTATCGTATATTCTCCTTAAAGCCTTGTTCAAGAGATCCCCGACAGTGGATTGAGGAATGTATGAATAAGCACTTCTAAACAACGAGTCTCCCCATCGATCTAAGAATCTGTGTTTCCTTCCAAGAAGGTTAGTCAGCGTTCTACTTCGCTTAAGCTCTTCTTGAATCTGTTGATACCAGATTCGTAACTGAGGATTAGCCTTGTGATAAAGCTCAATAAGAGACTTTGCAGTAGACAACTTAACTCCCAACCTATTAGCTAATACTTGCGGCCCAGCAGAATAACTAACAGCATGACGAATAGTTTTGCCAATTGAACGCTGTTCCTTTGTTACCTGCTCTACATTCAAACCTAACATATTAGCAATTGTCAACTTGTGAATATCATATTTTGCTTTTTCACTTTTAGGCAGACCAAAAGAATCATAAAACATCTGAATCAGTTTCTGATCTCCAGTCAAATGAGCAACAACTACAGCCTCAGCCTGACAATAATCTGCTTGAACTATCTTCCATCCAGGATCTGCAAGATACATCTTACGAGCCTCTGGAGGAATGTTTTGAAGATTCCCACTGCCATAAGGCAAAATAATGCTTGAGCTGCTTGACCATCTTCCAAAACTTCGTTTTGTTTTCTTAGTATCTTCTTCATCATCAGAAGAAGCTCCGGTGATATTATAGCTGGTGTGAACTTTATCTTCAGGAGAAAGATCAATATCAAGAAACTGTCTGATTAAAAGATCAGCCTTTTTGTATTCTATTATCAGATTGAAGATTGGATTGTCAGGAACAAGTCGAGCTAGAGTTCTTAAAGCATTTGCATCTGCTGTCATTGTTCGGGGCTCATTTACAGACTTTCGCCTTTTATACTGAACAGGTAAACCCAGATCAAAATATAAAAGCTGTTGCATTTGCTTTGGAGAATTAAAATTAACTTCTTTTCCTAATGAGCTGTCTAAAGACAGCTTCAGTTCGTTTCTTTTCTTTGACCAGTAATCAATCAGTTCGGCTTGTTTTTCTCTACTAACTTTTATTCCTTGAAGTTGCATCATCAAGGAAACCTCAATCATAGACATTTCAAAGTCAAAAGTCTTACGACTTCCCTGACGATCAATCTCTTTATCCAAAACTTCAGCTATTCCAAACGTATTAGCAGCATCGGCTGGATTGTAAATAGATGATTTTGAACTTCCCTTCCAGGGAGGAACATCCAAACAGATTGAAGCAAGAAATCCAAGATCCCTCGGGAGTTCTGGCCAACAGACATGAGCAGCTATCAGTGTATCCATCCAGAGTTTTTCAATCAAGATATGATTATTATACCACAAAACTCCGCAGTCATAGGCTCCATTCTGCATAATGATCTTTTTCCGAGAAACAAGTTCTGAGAAGGTTCGCCAAAGAAGAAGCTCATCATTTTCAGGTAAAGCAGGACGACGACCTTTAAGCAAGAGGATTGAAATACCAAAGTTCGGATTGTGGCTGAGACCAAGTTCTTCTATATGACTCCCAGGCTGAACTGTTTCAACATCTACAGAAAGTTTATCCCATTCAGGATGACTTATACATTCCTCCATATAAGAAATAAACTCTTTTAGACTTACATTGGGCTTGAGAACTTGTTTTGTTTCAGGTATCTCCGGAAACTCCGAATGCCTTAAAGCCTTTCGTAAATCCAGAACTGTTTGGAAATATAACTTCCATTCATAGTTTACAGCTTGAGGATGAAATGTAGCTAGAACTTTTCTCCCTGGAACTAAGGTAGAAGGCAGGATGTATCCTCTGAAATCAGAGATTTTCTTTTCACCTGTCAAAGCCCAGAGAGCAGTGGCTCCAAGAGCCACGATTATGTTTGGCTGATATAATTCTATTTCTTCTTTAAGTTTTGCTATCCAGTAAACAAGTTTAGGCTTTGGAATAGTGCATTTAGAATCCTCGAAGTAATAAGAAATCTTATTCGCCGGAGGTCGCTCTCTTGCTACATTCGTAATCAAACACTGATGCCGAGCAATTCCTGCTTGAGCAAGAAGGTTGTCAAGAGTATGACCTGCAGCTCCTTGAAATGGTCTTCCTACTTTATCCTCTTC
>DYKD01000360.1 GCA_020722765.1 Brevinema andersonii
CCAGGCGCTTCTCCAACTAACATTATTTTGGCATCAGGTGGTCCTTCAGTCTGAACAATCATTTTATTCTCCTAATAAATTAGTTTGCTGTTTGGAATCCAAATCGTAGTGTCTATATCGTCAAAGTCAAAAACTTTTACTGAAGGCGGAACAACAGCTATGTCGTCTGAGTTTCTATCCTTCTTGAACAATTTACATCCTTTAAGATCTACTATCTCTTTTCTAAGCTCTTCGTTAGATTTTTTAGAAATAATTCTTACTACTCTATCCTCAGCAACTGCCATGTTGATTGCCTCTTGAAGGCTCGCAACATAATCATATTTAACTTCTGTCATTTTTACTCTCCTCCTTTGTCCTCCTTCCCAGATATGTCAAAATTTGACATATCTCAAACCCCTCTTGTTTCAAGATATTTCGTCATTCTTGCTGATGCATTTGCGTAAGCTGCAACATCATTCTCACAGCCAGTAACAAGAAGTTTCATTTCAACTCCCGCTTGAACGATAGCAGCAGAGCCCATAAAGGGATCATACATATACTGACCAGGAAGTGCAACCCTTGAGATTAGTTCTTTGCAGAGTGGAACTGGTTTTTCCGCTTGATGCAATTTCTCAGATGGATTAACAGGTGGACACTGAATCCAATCAGGTTTGCCTTGAATAACGAGTTTTGAATCAGCTTTTCTAGCAAAAAGTAACATTTCATAGGATGAACTAAACCAAGCATCTGGATTATTATTTTGTCCCTGAGATGGTTTAATCCATATTACTGGTCTTTCAGAACAAATCCAGCCAGCTTCATTAAACAAAGTCTTTATATACCAAAAGAAACTTGGCCCACAAAAGACGAGAGCGTGAGCAGTTGATTTACAGAATCTAAAAGATTCTTTAGCAAGAATAGCATATTTCTCCAGAGCTGCTTGTTCACTGTCATCGTATTTAATCCCAGATGTATTGAACTTACCTCCAGTATGACCGCCGATAGACATTAAGATGTTAAAAATATCTATCCCATATGGAGGATCTGTAAACAACAAGTCTATGCTTTGATCAGGTAAGCCTTTC
>DYKD01000361.1 GCA_020722765.1 Brevinema andersonii
GGACTTTCACCGGTTAGTAGACGATGATTTATCAGGACACACCACGCTTTGTTAGCCGCCTTTTGGTTTTGCACGGCTTTTACTTTTTGGTTCAAGTAAATTATTGCTTCGAGAGATGTAAGCCAAAGTGCTATATAACTCATGCAATTTGGGCGGGACAAGAATTGTATAGTGCAAGTGATGAAGTAAAAGAAAATGAAAACCCAACAAACTATATGCGCCATCAAGCGAATCGAAAAGATATGATGGAACATGCCCGTCTAACGCAATTTGATTTACATGGATTGTTGAAGTATTGCAGGTTACGCAAAACGGAAGGATTACGCCTTCTTTATAAACAACAACTACATCAGGGCGTTCAGCAATGGGAACATTTTCAACTTCTTTTTGCAACTGTTTGAGAACTGTCTCCATTGTTCGCCCTGCCGAAAATGCAAAAATTGCTCCAAAATAGGGATTTCTTACATCTTGATTTCCTGGCATTCCAAGATTCGAGATACTTTTGTTCGGCGTCACATATTCTGGTCCAACTCGGTCTCGATACAGTGATTTGAAAGAGCGTATATTTTCAACGGCTCTACGGAGTTCCGTAGACGTGAGAGTCTTTTTGACTTGCAACACAGCATATACCGACTCGACGGGAATTAGCGGTGGTTCGTGAGAGTCTTTGGGTGTTAATCTGCCACCCCAATAATCATCAAAGATAACAACATCTAACTCATCACTTTGTACCCCATTTCCATCAAAAACATGTCCATGTGTTTCGATAGAATATCTTGTTCCTAGCGACTCGGTTAGATATTTCGCAACTGCTGCTTCGCACACATCGCCTTTGCTCGGCATGTGTTTTTCATATTCTTTATTAGCTCGCTCAAATGCACCATCCAAATCGTTGCAGAAACGCTTAAATAACCCTTGAAACTTTTGAAGTCGTTCGGGCAATAATTCTGTCATGCTTTCAATTGAAGGAAATGTTTTCATAATTTTATTGTGCAAGGTGGCGGCTAACGGTTTGCGTTATTAGAATGTCCTTGCATGGGACGTGGTGTCAGCGTATCCT
>DYKD01000362.1 GCA_020722765.1 Brevinema andersonii
ATTTCACAAGAAGTTTAGAATAAATAAGAAATAAAAACAAGTGGGCCACTCTGTCATTTGTTTCTATGGGTTGATAGGTACACTAACGAATTTCCAACAGGTCGTATAACAGTTTTTCAGCGGCTCTGGCGTTTATGGCGTGCAATCTCTTAAAATCCGGTATTGCATCCCTCTGCATCATTATATCGAGTATGATTTTCATCTCCAAATATTCACTGCTCATATTTGATTTAGGTATTGCACTCAGGAGCGTGAACGCACTTTCAGGTTTAGAGAGTTCAATGTATGCAGATGCGGTTAGCATTGATGCAGTGAATTTATCCTCATTACTCGCGGCCAGCTTTATAGACTCTTCTCCATACTTGGCCGCGTTTGCATAATCCCCCTTCCAAAAATATGCTTTTGAAAGGATGAATGTTGAAGTGTAGGAGTTGGGAAACTTGTCGCGCATCTGCTGTGCAATCGCCAATGCCTCTTCATACCTATGGTGTTGTATATAGCCGAGCACGAGTTTTGAGTATGCCTTCTCACTCAACTCCATGTCAGATTATTGAAGTGTGAAAGGATATATATTGATTTAGTGTAATAGTGAGTTATGGGCGACATTGAAAAAGAGAAGCAGGTAGAAGCAACCAGGCGTGCAGATATGTTTTTAAAACAGCAGGCCACAGCCTACAGTATAGATATCAAATCGCAGGAATACCAAAGAATACGTAACGATTTAATGAAGCAGCTTGGTAAAGGAGTGAACTACAAACAGGCAATAAAGAAGGCGCGGAATGAGATGTTCAACTACCTGATCAAGACCGACCCTCGGGCGGCCATAGAGATTGAGATAAAGTTCTATAATGGGAAGGGAATCGAGATTGATAATACAGTGAGGGATGAGGCACAAATGCTCGCGCGGAAGAAAGGATATGGGAGTGCATCTGCTTTTCTTAAGGAAGAAGTTGGAAAAGCCAAAAGACCTGCTCAAGAGTCCTCTTCACAAAGTTATTCACAAAGTTATATTAACGATGAAAAGAATCAGGTTTCTGAGAATGAAAATCCAGATGAT
>DYKD01000363.1 GCA_020722765.1 Brevinema andersonii
AGGTCTGCAACCCGACCTCATGAAGCCGGAATCGCTAGTAATCGCCAATCAGCCACGTGGCGATGAATACGTTCCTGTCTCTTGTACTCACAATAAACGCGCTCGGCAGGTATATTTTCTAAAGAGTTAAAATCTCTTCCACTGTGACTTCAACAGTGCGTAGCCGAAAGCTAGGCGATTATCGCGAGGTAATCGCTAGAGGAGCTGGAAGCAAATGATAGCCCGAACTGAAAAAGAGACGCTCGAACTATGGAGGGGCGGTGAGCATAGCGAAGAGCAAATCCACCAGTCTCGTTCGGGATGTCAGGAAAAGAAAATATATTGACCCGGGGAGGTCTGACGTAGTATAATGAAACTGATGCTGCGTCAGAAGTCAGCTAAGCCATAGTACCGGTATATAATGAATTTTATATACTTTGGGAAGGGCTTACTCTAATGTTATGCTTAATCCTAACTATGTGGTTGGTTTAGTAGATGGGGAAGGAAGTTTTACTGTTTATATTCGGAATCCTGAAGTGAAGAAAAATGTAAAAAGACGAGTAAAAGTCGAACCGAGATTTTATGTGAAACTTGTAGAGAAAGATAAAAGTATTCTTTATAAGTTAAAAAACTTCTTTGGCTGTGGCAACGTGTATTTTCAGAAAGATAAAAGAAAAAACCATCAAGATTGCTATCGTTACGAAGTAGCAAACCGCGCCGATTTAGGAAAGATTATTATTCCGTTTTTTAAGAAGCATCAATTAAAACTGGTATCAAAAAAGAAAGATTTTGAGATGTTTTGCAAGATAATGAAAAGAATTAAACGAGGAGAACATTTGACTAAATTAGGATTAAGGAAATTGTACCAACTCAAACAAAAAATGCATTAGAGCTCGCCGTATGCGGGAAATCCGCTCGTACGGTGGGAACGTCAACTCTGTGTTTCCAGAGGACAATCGCCCGTCACTGCAAGCGAGCTGGGGACACCTGAAGTGCCTCGAAAGAGGAGCCAAGGTGGATCCAGTGAGAAGGCAGAAGTCGTAACAAGGCAGGGGTAGGGGAACCTGCTCCTGGATCA
>DYKD01000364.1 GCA_020722765.1 Brevinema andersonii
TCTGACATATCAGTGTACTATGTTTCGGCAATAAAGCTTGTACAGGCCATGAAGACTGACTACGAAAAGAATCGGCTGCAGTACAGTGATCTGCACCACTTAGGTTTGCACACTTTCTGACCCTTCACATCGATCATATCAGATCGCCTCTCTTAATTCTTCTTTTTTCTCTCTTTTTGATCTCATTTCATTTTTCTCCTTTAGCTTGTTTCTTATATTTTCAAGCTTTTCATCATACATGGATTTGAATTTCCCATCACTCAGGTATCTATCCCTGAATTTTCCAGGTGCAAAGTATTCTGTGAATGAATGCGGCCTGATGGTGTTGTAGTCAATGAATGCCTTTTCAATGACCTTTTCACCATCAGGGAAATCCCTTATTTCTATTGTCCAGATGTAATCCGTTTTCAGTGACATGTGAAACGATTCAATGTCACCGTCCTGTTCAGGTGTTGATTTCTCTATGAATTCCTGCTTGAATCCCATGATTTTCACATGATCCATGAAATAGTGGCTCGTGTACTGATCCCCGTTGTCTGACCTGAGTGTTATGCCATGAACCATGGCATCCGGAAATCTCTCCGGATGCCTCAAGACTGCATCCTCAATGGATCTCAGTGCATCCTTCCTGTTGCATGTGCGGGAATAATAGTAACCAACCCACTCCTTTGTGAAGCAGTCCTTTATGTTGAACAGGTATGTCATTCCATCCTCCCTGGTCGGGATATATGTGAGATCTGTTTCCCACAGTTCATCCGGACCGTCAGGATGGAAAAGTTTCTTCCATCCATTCCTGTTCCTGTGTACATGCGGTTTGAGGGAAAGATTCTCATCCTTCATTATCTTCAGGACAGTCTTTGGATTCACATGCATTCCGGCATTCCTGAGAAGTGCCCATACCCTTCTGTAGCCGTATGTAACACGATCATGGCCGATATCCCTTATCCTCTGCACAATATCCGGCGATATTCTTGAACCTGCAGATCCTGTCCGGACAGGAACAGTTTTCCGAGCGTAGTAGGATCGCCTGGGAATGCCCATGAG
>DYKD01000365.1 GCA_020722765.1 Brevinema andersonii
AGGTTGGACTGCGTAAGCTCTTTTTAGCTTTTTGCGTGGTATAAGGAAAGTGAGGGCATTACCCTTATTTTCTTGTCTAAAAGGAGAAACTTTATGGACACCACAGCAATAGATAGAGTTATACCGTTTATGGAAAAAGGGAAGTGGTATACATGTAAGGACTTCCCTAATTATGGGGCCATAACCGCAACGAAGGGCTACAGAAAATATTCCGTAGTGTCGGGGATATTATCTGAAGCGTCAAAGAATCACCCTGAAATGATTGTTCGTAGACTACGTTCAAGGGAGACTCGCCGAGGTAACAAAAGCATCTTTGAATATAGCTTGGCACCTTCTTACCAGCCCCAGAAGCCCAAGCCTCCCATGGAAGAAGAGGGCTCCTACCCCAAGTTCGGGCCCCTCCTGGAGGGGAGGGGTTTCCCGCCCTCCTTGATTCGGTACACTACAGCCTTAGATGAAGCATACGAGGACCCTGAAATGCGAAGTATTTTGGCAGCCCTGAAAATGGGAGAGAGGTTCACGTGCTATGATGTCTTCTTTGATGGGCTTTCGGATGAAACATCTCATCAACGGGCAGCCATACTCCTGGGCAGAATACACTCCCAATTCCCAATTCTGCTGCACCGTAGTGTACGCAAAATCAAAGTTGCGGGGCATAGGAAGCCTGTCTTTGAATACGCATTGCAAAGGCCTCCTGTCATGTTTTATACAAGGGTCCCGGCAAACGCTCAGGAAAACTTGGAGCTGCCTGAGCAGCCTGAAGTGGTGGAACAACCCCAAGCTGCAGCCAAGGAATCTGAAGAAACTAATGTTCTATCACTGCTGGCCCAGCTCAAGGCTCAGCTCACAGGGGAAATGGAGAAAGGTCTTGCTGAAATTGAAGAAGTCGTTAAACGAGAGTTAGGAAAAAAGTCGGAGAAATAAAAACAATTTTTGATCCCCTCAAAATCTTTAGTGCCATGCTTGGCCCCTATTCTTAGGGGTCTTTTTTTAGCTTTTTGCGTGGTATAAGGAAAGTGAGGAACCTTTAATCCTCACTTTT
>DYKD01000107.1 GCA_020722765.1 Brevinema andersonii
TATGATAAACCTTTTAATTCTGCTCTGCCTTTTACTCATTAAATCTGCCTCTTGACTTGGTCGTCAAGAGGTCTTTATTCTTATATTTTAAGAGGATTTCTACAGAGCAGATGTATAAAAAGAGTTAAATAGAACAGTTGCGTGAATTCTAGGGAAGTTGTGAGAATATGGCAGTTGATCCTAAATTAATACTGTACGCTAAGCCTTTCCTAAAGTTGTATGGAATAGGTAATGTCAAGTTAGAAGATATGCCTAAAGCATTGGGGCTCTCAGAAAAGCAAGTGTGTGACCTTCTAAAATATTTAAAATTGAAAGGTTATGTTAGATATGATCTAGAGCCGTATCTTCTAGGGAATAAGAAGCCAGGAGAGGAATTATCTGACTTTTCTAACCTTCATTTAACAAATGTTGGCGCTGAAGAAGCGGTCTCGTCCAATAAGACTGAACAAAAAGCGAGCAACCCCCAACCTACTAGCAGCTCAAGCATAATAAATAACTATGGAACGATTGTCAATTCACCAATTCAACAGGAGACAGATCGATCAAGTCAATCTGTTTCTGTAGTTCAAAATACAAATGAAATACGCAACGACAGTTACTACGTGGGAATCGTGAGCGGAATACTCTCAGCTTTTTTTGCGATAGCTGCAAACAATACGGGTTGGCTAAGCAATCTGTCAGGTCAAGCCAGCATACTGTTTCTCGTAGTGTTCGGTCTGCTCTGTATAGGCTGTTTCGTAAAACCTGAGATATTCGGTCCGATCACAAAGAAGTTCCTTGACAGTCTAGGGCGGCGAAGGTAGATTTTGTTAAACTACACTATTTAGTCTCAAAAACGTCCGTATATAAGAAACAGGGATTTTACGTCGGTAAATGACGTTTTTGTGCCACATATATTCTCATTTGTCTTAACTTGAATTCACTTTTTTCAGGCAATTTTTGCGTTAAAGTAGGCTAAACACTATATTTTGGTAGAATTTCTAAAACTCTTTTGTACAAAGTTTTTTTCTTATTTTTACTCTATTTTCTCTATCTCTCATCTGTTTCTCTTTTAATCTCTGTGTTTTTCTACTGTTTTCCCTACTGTTTCTTCTTTTCTCTCCTATTCCTCTTTTTTCCTGCGTCTTTTTGCCGCAAGTTCAAGGAGTGCAATTACATCTGGTTCTGTGATCTTTCGTTTGGCATCATTCCAGAATGAATCAAGTTTCCTAGATGAGTAGCCATCTAACTCATAATCGAGCGCCTGTAACGCCATCTCTAATTTGTCAAGACTCTTCAACCATCTAGCCTCTGGTGTCTTCATTTCATGAGCTTCATTCCAAAGAGAGAAGATCTCTTTTCTCATGAAAGCTGGAATATCCCTAAGAACCTTTTTGATTGATTCTGTTTCCAGTCTATGTTTACGCTCCAGATATCCTTCCTTGATTCAAAATAACGGCCAGTAGGGATGTCTCCTGCAAAGATCTCTCCTGTTTCATGGATTAGTGCCATCTTCACGAGCTTGTCAGTATCTACATGAGCGATGTCCTTGGTTAATGCATAAGCAAGTATGGCTACTCTGAAAGAATGCTCAGCCACGCTCTCAGGTTTTTTCACTCCCTTTAAGACCCAACCAGTGCGTGGAATTCGCTTAAGCCTATTAATATTCTGAAAGAACCTGATAATATCCTGCTTTGATTTTCCCATATCACCATCTGTGAATCATTTTCAACCATATTTTCACTTGTATCTTATATTGTTGCTTATATTTTTTCATGAATTTCACTTATATTTTCCATGAATTTAGATATATTCTAACTATATCATAGAACTTCTAATAATATATTAAAATTATATCATTTCAAGAATGAATTCTTCATTATCACACCATAATAACAATATTATATATAAGTGATAATATTAAAAAAATATAATTTCGTTTCCTATTCTCATGCTTCTACAGCAAATCGAAGAAATTCCTGAACTCATCCGATACCTCCTTGCTCGGATATGCCCATCCATCCCCCTGGAAGCAAGACTGCTTGCTGCTCTTCGGGCAATCTCCAACCACATAATCCCTAGTCAGTATCCACATATCTTCTTTTCTTGCACTTATCATTATGGGCACGTTGGACATCGATCCTCCAACAACCTTGTAATCAGACTTCCCGCATGCCATTCTTACCATATCGGTTCCGCTCCATGCCCCACTCTGGTTCAGCCAATAATAAGGATTTATTATTTCATCAAGCCTATCCTCATTAAGTGCGCGATAGAGATTTCCCTACACAGTTATGGTAAAGGTGTAACTGTCGTCAAGCCTTCCACTCCACCATAATTTAGGATATAGTACTTTCTCGCATTCGTATCTTGATATCTTTACTGTTCATAACCATGTCTCCTCAAGGGGCGAAAAAACTTTCAGAGTCGTATTGCCGTAAAGACGCGTTACGGTTTGATCATTTATACATATCTCAAGTTTGTAAGTGCGACCGAAGTGTACGGTGGAACCATCCCCAAACTTCCATTGTCAGATAAGAGAACGATATTTGTATAACGGAATACATAGTCCTTTGCCTGCTTTGATATAGATTGGCTGGTATTAGTGTATGTGCCGAGTGCCGACACTCATCCGAAAATAAATATTCCAATTACTAGTATAGCAATGAAAATAACAAATCTGGACATATCCTTCTCCGTCAACTTATCAGCATGCTCTGGATGCGTATAATCCCATCGGTAGGAAAACGTTTAAATCGTCTTAAATGCTACTACTTCTCGTCGACAAGGGACCTTGTGCCGTCGACGCAGGCCATTATGTACTTACTGTCCGATTCAGAAATATCATAGTAAATATAAGAATTGACGATCGGAGGGCTGTCATAATAGTTTGACCTGTAACCCTTCTTGCTTACGGATGCATTAGTGCCGTCGTCTATAAAAATAGAGACATGATCCGGAAATCCAATACCGAATCTGTTAGCGAGCTCCCAGGTAATGTTTATATTCCCACTTCCTGCCACTTCAACAGGAATCCATTCCCCATCATAAAACTCAACCCAGACATGGCCTATATATTGTTTAGGCTCGTGATCCACCATGTAACCTTCAACGAATCTAGCGGGAATCCCCACTGACCTGCAGAGCGAGACGTAAAGGAAAGATAGCTCGTCACAGTCTCCTTTCCTACTTGATAGGATCTCAGATGCAGACTGAGTATAAGTATCGCTATCGGAGCCGTGGTAATATTCTGTATTATTCTTCAACCAGACAAAGAGTGCTTCAGCTACAGTCCAACTGTCGTTGCTTCCTGATTCGGACTTTATCCTTTCCGCTATCTCCTTTATGTCTGAATTGTTCGGGTCTATCATCCTTCGTCCGTCTTCTGCTGTTTCTGGGGCTAAATAATTCGGCTGCGCGGCAGCGGATTCTGAAATTTGCATGCCAGAATTTTCAAAAAGCCGCAAAACACCACTTCCTTTCAAATCTACATAGACGTAATTAGGCACATACGAATATCTTCCATGAAGGTTATCAATCTTCCATCTGATCATTCTATTCCCTGCCTGATAGAATGTTTCAAGGAATGAAATCTTCGAATCAGGAGACGGATAAAGCGTGTATTCCGCACCTTCAGGATAAGCGAGAACGTAAGTAACGTTGCCTTTATAGACCGTTCCGTTGAACCCGTACCTTACAACATAATTAGACGAAACGTTGATCGGAAAATAGAGGCAATCCTTGTTGAGAGTAAGGTTCCATGGATAGTAATGGCCCTCGATGAACATGAATGCTGGAATTCTGACTTGCCTGTAGCCCTCCTTTTCCACCAGAATAGTGTAAACTCCCGGAGTTATCCCCGATATGTTAAATTTCCCTAGGTAATCCGTGACACTGGTAAAGTTTTCAGAATCACTTATGAGAGAAATTAGCGCGCCGGATATGGGACTTTCGGTCGAATTAAATACCGTCCCGTAAAGGACGCTGTAATTCATATAAGAAAACAGGTTATCCGGATTGAAATCGGAAAGACTCTCCGGCCCTATGGTGTGCAGCAGTATGTAACTAAACACGAATACTAACACGATAAAAATCGCTATTGCCAATTTTTTCATCATTAAGATACCGTCAAGCCGCATACGCGGCAAAATCTAATATCTCTTTGGTTTCAAGAATTTAAATATATGCTTTTAGAAGATTAGTTCCTGTTCCTGAAGTTCCTCCTGAAATCCTTGATCTGGCTCATCATGTGGTCGTATCTCGCCCTAGAAAGAGTAGCTTTGAGCTTCCTGAGCTTTTCCTTATCTTCTTCCTTATTCTCTTTGAAAATCTTCATTTTCTCTATCTTATTAAGCAATCCAAAAGCAATATTTGAATTCTGTGTGTTTTCAGGTTTAATCAAATAAGAGTTAAGCTCCTCTTTACTCATTATAAATTCGGTTAGCGAATAAATCTGGGAATAAGGGCCATAATCTACTATCGAATTAGATGGTATCCGGTTAAATTTTATCCATTTCTGGATTGCAGATTTCATGTCCTGCAGCTCATTAGTTTCATTCTTTTTCTTTCTCCAGATCTCCGTCATTTTGTTATTGGTGAGATCAATATAAACTATTTCGACCGGATTGAGTATGAACTCCGTTTCAATCCAGCTGAAGTACAGCATTTTTACATTTATCTTAGAAAAGAAAAACATCCCATGATGCTCCTTATATATCACTTCCGCTATGGGCATATCAAAACTCCTTCCAAGGAAGTTGTAACTCTTTTCAAAGTCGTTCATAATCACACCAGATGATTACACAAGGAATTTATTCGGAATCGAAAGATCGCGTTTTCCAGCAGACACCTGCTTGACAAAGGATTCCAAGATCTCCTTCTGGACCTGGCTTTTTAAAGCGAAAAGAACATAGTTCTGAGTCCTTATAGCGTGCTTCTCGAGAAGTATGACACTTTTATCTGGACTGAACGCCCTCCTAACCATCCTGAAACCCGTGCTTGTATCTATCCTCGTTTTAGAGACCATTTCCTTCGCCATGTCGAAAGATACGATGTCCCTGAATATGCTGAGGAAAAGCCCATCTATCTTATTCTTTCTCTGCCTGATCCTTCTAAGCGACCTTTCATCTATCTCCTTAATCTTTTCTAGGAATTCACTTACGCGCTTATATGCATTGATTGCAGACTTTATTTCTTCCATGCATTTATTATCTTCGTACTGCTTGAACTTCATCAGATTCTCATTCAGGACCACGAGCTTCTGCGCCTTAGCGCTTATTAGCAGTTTCGGATTATTTTTGTACTTTGAGATATAATCCGTCATAATCTTCCCTCTAAAAGTCTGAGAGCAATGCTTCTCAGTTCCGTTTCCCTGGCCTCTTCATTGATTGACTTCTGCCTCTTGTTAAATTCATTGAATATCCTTCCGAAAATCTCGTGCGCCACTATCTTCTGATGAAAATAAAGTTCCTTCTTCCTATCATCAAAGCCGGTCACGAAATTCCCTTCGGAATTTTTTTCCGCTTTCTTGCAGAGCCTTTCATACTTCTCATCTATCCTCTTCATCTGCCTGTACTTGGGCCACTCTTCAAGCTTCCTTATTATCTTTTCATTATGCTTCAATAAAATCTTTCTATCTATTCGATCCATAAATATCACCCAAGCTAATTAAAGGAGGTCCCTCAACTCGTGTACGATGTCAAGGTCCTCCATGACCTGCATCCTTATAATCTCGATATCGTCGATCTTCTGATTCTCCAATCCCATCTCCTTTATCTTCTTTTTGACCTGAAAATCTATGTAAGCCTTCAAATCCTTAATCTGCAAAAACTTGATTGCATGATCCCTAAGATTTCTGATATACTCTTGACCGTAGAGCACTAATATCGGAAGGGCGAACGTCCTTCTCATGAAAGAAGACTGCTCATTGTCCTGGAGCATTGTCTCAGGGGAGACCATGTCCTCATCGAACATAAGCACTTGTATCCTCGGATGAGGCTTTATTTTCGATGTATTCTTGCCTCTCGCGGTTATCACCATGACATCTATGTCCTTCGGCCTTCTATCGGTTTTTAACCCTCTCGCCACTCCACCGAATATGAAACAACCGAGAAGATCATCTCCTATCTCTGCTTTTACCTTGTCAAGATACTCCAACACATATTGTATGCTGACTGCGGCACCCATATGGATTCCTATAGATCCGCTATCTGTTAATATTTTAGAAAGCTGCTTAGGATCTTCGAGCATGACTCTCTCCAATGCACGCTGGATCCTATACCTTGCCGGATGCATTATACAATTATTCTTTTTCCCAAGTGAATCAAACATTTTTTGGCACCTTTCTTACGCAATTATCACTCAAAAGTTATATATAAATGTTTCTTTTCATTGGCTCTGTAGAAATCCTACGACGATAAAATAGGATTTCTTCCTCGTA
>DYKD01000108.1 GCA_020722765.1 Brevinema andersonii
ATATCTTAAAAGATGGAATATAGAAACGTACTTCAAAAGCGCAAAACAGGAATTCAATCTTGGTAAATGCAGATTACGGACAGAGTCAGGTCAAAGACATTGGATGATTTTAATAAAGCTTGCATATCTGATTTTCAAAGAACATATGGAATATTTGAAGAGAAAATATAAGGACATACCAAAGCAAGATGTATTCAGGATTATTCAAGATGCGCTATCATGTTTATCTTCTGATCTCAAAGGTGTGAAAGGCAACTATGATCTGTTAGAGACAAATTTCGAGATGGGAGCAGTAACTTAGAATGTTTAAATTTGTTCGTAACATTCATCGTAATCTTGACGCACATTATGAGTATTTATTATTTTTACACTTTCTGAATTGAGGGACAAGAATGATTGTTTATATTTTTCATTTATCATTTTCCTGCTCCTTCTAATCAAAAAATTCCTATTCTGCCGTCTTGAGCAGGCTATGAAGGCAGTAAGGTAGGATAGATATCATAAAAAGATTAAAAAGGTCATTCACCTTCATCGTAATACCAGATCATTTTCAAACTATGGCTTTGAATTTAGAAAATCATGGATACTTTTTATTTTTTTCCCTTTTGAGTTTTTCAATTTCTTTTCGGAGTCTTTCGTTTTCATTCCTTAGTCTTTCAAGTTCAGCAAGAAGCTCATCATCTCTCGTTTTATCGAGATGGTTTTTGTTAATCTCTACGTCTCTTTCTTTCAGTAGCTGCCAGATGGTCTCTTCGACCTCTATTCCTATTTCTTTTGTTATGAATCCTTCCGCGAGTAGGCTGTCTATTATTGAATCAAGGGCTTTCTTATCCGATGCTCTCAATTTGACCAGACGATATATCACATCGAGAGCCCTTTTTACTCTTATTATCTTGATCTTGTTCTTTATAAGATCAAGTGGCGACTCGTCCGGGATATTTAGTAAATTTCCGCCAAGATCGTAATGTTTGCGTAGAAGACTAGCCGTCACATGCACTGTAACATCCTTACCAGTATCTTTATCCAGAACTTTTATGTTTTTTCCAGAGTTAAGCATCTTCGCTATATCGTCAAGTGTGATAAAACTCTTCGAATCAGTATCATAAAGTTTCCTGTTAGAATACCTTTTTATTATTATTATACTTTCACTCATGAATAAAGTATAGCATTTTTGTTAAAAATAAACAATTCCCTTCAGGTAAAAACCGTTAGAAGAGTTTTGCGATTCGAAGTATTCACCCTCTTCTCCTGCGGCCCAATTTGCGCCTGCGATAAGTGAAATATCCTGAGTTGGTTGATAATCCAAGTAACCCGCAACAAGATATCCCATTTTTCCAGAATCAGTAAGGCCGAGCGTTGCAGTCCCGTTGAAGACCATGTTAGATTTCACGTTTCTGTTGAAGTAAAGTAAAACGGCATTTTCAAAATTTCCAGGAGCCTGGCCGGGAAGTCCCCTTACTATCTCGAGACCAGTTGTCTGTCCGAAGATGAAACCGTTCATGCCGATAAGGCCTGTGAAATCAATGACCGAATTTGTCATCATCATCATTCCTTCTCCATAGATATTGTAGTTTGAATTTAACGGCATTGGGCCCGAGAATTCCCCACCTATAGCGTTTAGAATTGGATGGTAAAGGACACCCAAAGCCGATGGAACATATGCATGGACGAATCCATGGTACATGTCAACGGCAACATTATAATTTCCCAAAAAATCAGAGTATCTCGCACCAAATTGCATGTTCTTAAACGTGGGCGAAACATTTTCGATATCCGTTGACGGCAATGATGGAAGGGCGTCAGGAGTGAAGACTGGTACAACATCTAATTCGAGAGAAGAACCATTTGTAAACCATCGTGTGGTTTGAACGCCGAGAATGGATTTTCTAATCGGAGAGTTGAATATGTCCGTGAAATTGTACGGTTCGAGTACGTTCACCGGATTAGTGATGGGGCTCGTTCCCCAAGATGTGTAAAACTTTCCCACTTTTATTTCTGTATTCGTCCCGTTGTAGAGAAGGTACAGCTCATCGAATGTAAGATTTGCCATGCTTGACTGTGAAAAGAATGGTGCATTACAATTCAAGGCAAAGCTGTCTGCAAGTGCCTGTGATTCCATGAGCGTGAATTGGATCTTTGCCGTGAAATGATTCCCTATCTCCATTGAATACGTGTTAACGTCTCTTAAAGCTTGGATTATCTTGTTATCAGAATATCTGAAGACGTATCCTCCGTTTCCAGAGAATTGCGGCGTGGCAAAGGCCACGACCGCAAAAATCAAAAATACTATTGATGATATTATCTTTTTCATCAGTATCACCTCAATATTCTAAAAATGGCTGGAAAAGGGTTCGAATGGAAAAGAAAGAAATGGGAATGTCAAGATTGAATTTAGTTTCCACAAGCGTTAGAATTGTCTGCGAAGATTTGTTAGCCATTTCAAGATCGAATTTTTTGAAGAGCCATCTTCCCTGAATTTCTTCGAGATCCGAACATATCAGGGTCTTATAAAGGCTTCCACCTTTGTAGAACTGAACCTTTGTGGGAAGCATATGGGACTTTATGATGTCCATCACAAGTTCAGAATATTCCGCGTTTGAATTGGTTGGAAGAATCGAGAGAACGTATTTATCAGGAGTTTCATTCAAGATCGTGTACTTTCCATTTTCTTTGGATGAATAAAGCAATGAAAGATCGTTATAGGTGAAATCTGATCCTGCAAATTTAGAATTTTTTGACGACCCGGCCACACGTTCTAACCTGTGGTATGCTGGCATGTAAAGGTACTCGTTGTCTTTACCGAGACTTAAAAAGGATAATCCTTTAATGCTTTGAGGAGATATGAAGCGTATCAATGCGTACTTTTTGTCAGCAGCCTTATCGTTGTACACGTATATGACCAAACTGTAGTCTTTGTCTTGTTGACCATTCGCTTTAATGATCATGTTCATAAGTATCTTCTGTGTTTTGAAGTTAGAATCTGCGTTGATCGTCTGATTCATAACTTGCTCTCCAGTGATCGCGAACGAAACTGTCCCAAAAATCACGAAAACTGTGGATAGAATCAATAGAACCTTTTTCATAAAATCACCCCTTTATTTTGAATATTTTTTTGTAAACGTTGTCTGGTATGTAAGAAAGAATCGGTGTAAGAATCAGAATGGCAAGAATTAAAGCTATGATCATAGTTGATATGGCAAGAATTCCGAACTGTCTAAGCCCTTCTATTGTGGATATCAGCATCATCGCAAATCCAGCCGATGAAGATATTGAATTGAAAATCAGCCCACGTCCGGAAGTGGATATCGTTTCAACGAGTGCATCGTGTGCATTTTCGTGTTTTTTGAACTCTATTTTGAACCTACTGAACACCTGGATGACGTAGTCCACACCGACGCCTATGGTTATAGAGGCTATTGTTACCGTCATCTCGTTAATTGGTATTTTGAAGGCTCCCATAACTCCAAAATTGAATATAACGGTGAGAATAACGGGGATCAATCCGATTGCACCCATCCACCAAGAATTCATTTGAAAGACAAGGAGCATGAAAACGATGATTGCCGATATTATCATGGAATAATACTGTGCCGTTGTAAGCATGTTGGAAACGTGTATGTACACGATCGGAATTCCGGTGATACCTACTTTGAACGAGTGTTTTCCATTCTGCGAAGGAACCGGAACAGTCCTACTTGAAAGCGTCAAAGATAGAAAATTGATCTCGTCCGTATTAAGAAAGCCCAACGATGAGAGAAGACTCTTCGCGTAATTCTCTCTTAGCGTTTCAGCAACATTTGTAATTTGCATCTCTATGATCGTAGCAAGGGACTGTTCATTCTCAGAACCTACGGAATTCAAGAGATCCTTTTCGAGTGTGTTTGGAGTATATCCTTCTGAAAAAGTTTTAATCATCGAGCTTTTAACCGCAAAAATAGTCGTTGCAGGAAGTCCGGCTAACATTCCAAAGGAATTCAGATAATTAGTGAGATCCGATGCGGCCATAGAAGGATCGGCTTTGAGAAGTTGTTCGTTGGGTATCGTCAAGACTTTCGAAACAACTTTGCTGATGGATTTTGGATCTACTTTGAGATTTTTAGCTGTCAGGTAGGCATTCACGTAAAGATCCATTCCAGCAATGGCTCTTTGAATATCTTCAGGACTTGCATTGTCAAGTTTCACATATGAATACCTCTTGTATATGTTTGACGTAACGAAAGAGTCTAAACCTTTTCGCAATTTCTCTATTTCTCCAAGAAAATTTGGGTTTACCCTGATTTGAACAATGGTATCGGTCGCACCAGAATTAACGAGCTGAGAAAGATTAGATCCTTGCGTAAGAAACCAGAGATTCTGGATCTTTGTTGACGATCCGGAAATGAAGTTTTGACCGTTAAATTTGTTGTTCATTTCGCGCATTACCTTTTCAAGAGAGTAAGATCCACCAACAACGGTCGGGAAATGGTTCTCAGCATAGAGAGAAACGAGGTTTTCGGCTCTGAGAAGGTAAGGATCTGTTGCATCGCCTTTGAAGTTGACTATAACAAAATCGCTTCCTTTAAAATTATCATTGAAATAGTCCATCGATTTGACGACATCGTTTTTCTTTCCAAGCATAAGCCAAATACTCATGTTAGATCTCACCATAGTGGCGAAGACTCCGAAGATCCCGATAATCACGATAGCGAACGCTATTGATGCTCTTCGATGGCTTAGAATGCTCTCAACTCCCTTTTTCAAAAACGCCGATGAATCCTTGCCCTTAGTTTCCAACACGTGCTTATTCGAGAAGGAAACGAGTGCGGTTATGAAA
This sequence comes from Brevinema andersonii, assembly GCA_020722765.1. Taxonomy (GTDB): domain Bacteria; phylum Spirochaetota; class DYKD01; order DYKD01; family DYKD01; genus DYKD01. The sequence goes on from DYKD01000108.1 coordinate 4,814, forward strand.
AAAACGTTCACAACAAGTGCAAAGAATATTCCTACTGCCGTGAAGATGCCAAAGTATTTTATCGGGTTTATGTTGACAGTTAGAAGTGAGAGGAAGGAAGCTACGACTGTCATGGCGCTCAGAATGACGGCAATGCCTATATCGTGAAGTGTATGTGAGAGACGGACAGAATGATCCTTATCTTTTTCTTCAAAGTATTTGTTGACTATGTATATTCCATAGGCATTTCCAAGTGCTATGACTATGATGGGCACTGAGATACTTGCCAGCGTCATTGTTAACCCTAACAAATGTATCATGCCAATAGTCCATATTGTGGATATTATGACTGAAATTAGTGGAAGGAGAAAACCTTGAACGTTTCTGAAAGCGAGAAAAAGGACTAATGCAACCGCGAAAAGTGATAATGGTATTAGGATCATGAGATTTTTAATGGCTATGGACTTTACCGAAAGGTTCGTTGGCGGTATACCAGAGTAGTAGATCTTCTCAGCGGTCGAATTGGCGTTTATGTAATTTTCAATCTTTTTGGTTGTTTCAACGCTTTCGGTAACGGTCATAGAGGAAGATAGACTGACTATCATAAGAGTTGATCGACCATTTGGAGAGACAAATTGACCTTTAAAAAGTGGCGATGCCATTACCTGCTTTTTAAGAGCTACAGATTTTTCTGTGTTTGTGGGAATGATGTTTTCGATCTTCGAAATCTGGACAGTTCCATTAGCGCTTTCGATCCACGGAGCGTTTGTCATTGAAAGCACAGAGACGACATTTGGAAGTTTTTCAAGTCCCTTTGTGAGTTCCTCTACATTGGTAAGCGAGCTCTTGGAGAAAAGATCATCGTACTCCATTCCAACAAGGATGAAATTGTTCATGCCGAATTCTTTCGCGACTGCTTTGAAGAAGGATATCTGCGGATCATTTGACGGCACGTAGTTTGTTATGTTGTCTATCACTTGGATCTTCAAAGCTTGATAGCCCATATAGGCAGTAACGATCAAAAAAAGAATGATTATTGGCCATCTGTACTTTGCGATCCATTTTCCTAATTTTTCCATAAATACACTCCAATCATCTTTATTATGCGTTGCATAATTACACAATGCATAATATAAACCTTTTTTGTGTCTAAAAGTTAAAGACAGAATTTCTTTTTTATAATAAATGCTTTTCAAATCTTAGGTCAAATTTAGAGTTTATTTTTAAAAGTATGAAGTACAAATATAGTGAGGTATACTAAAACCTTATAATTATCTTCTAAATTCAAAGAGCATATCCGAAAATGATCCGACATTGTTACAACACAGGTGAATGACCTTTTTAATCTTTTTCGTCGACCCCAGATAGCACCTAAACCCCGGGGAGTCGACGGTGATCTGCTATCTAACCTTTGCATTTACCATTTAAGCTTTTCTCTCACTTTTATGTATACAAGTTCACATACTTTTCCAAAAATTTGGTTTTAAGAATCCTTACGTTATAATCTTTTCACGGGTACATATCCTACCTTTTAGGAATTTCTCGACTTACATCTAATGGGATTCCCGATGGACTCGGGATGGTGAAAAAATGATTTTCTTATCATGCTAT
>DYKD01000109.1 GCA_020722765.1 Brevinema andersonii
TCGAGAAGCTCCCCGTAAAATTGATTGCATTTGCGTGCGATGTCTGGCATATCGGGAATTTTAAAATCAAACCGCTGTGCATTCTGGAGTTCATGATTGATCGTTATCGTGCAGGTGGCATCTGGTGGATTATCAACACACATCACCTGACCTTTGATCACTTCATATAGCATCTGAAGGTTTTCGATGCTCATCTTCTTTCGATTATAGAGATAGGCCGCACCAATCATACGAGTACCTTTTCCGCTGAATAGAGCATCTGAGACAGAGAGCGCTCGGAATGGGTCATCCTGAGGATGCAGTCTTTTAGCTTTAAGCTCCGAAGGAAGCGCATCAACGAGAGCGGTACGAAGCGAACCCTTGAGAGATGAACCTGGAAGGTAGGGTACTAGACCCTTCCCTCCCCGTGCGGACGCAATCGTCGGTCTCACAGAAAAGGAATTCTGCGGTCGCTTATGCAATTCATCCCAGAGCCTCTCCACCTCTTCCGTCACCTCACTCATTGAAAGGATACAATCCTGATTTCTAGGGATTATTTCGTCCGCAACAGATGTAAAAAACTGACGTAAAGCAACGAAATTATCTTTTGACGCAAGCGTTTGAAACTCTTTTATTTTGTCTTGATCAAAGCGTTGCAGAAGTGCTGTCTCATCGATTCGGATAAAGTAGTTCTTCTTTGTATCCTTTAGGTTATTATTCTTAATGATATAACTGAAAGGAATCAGCTCATCTCCAGTGCCGATATGTATCGGCCCAATAGGCGTGATATGCAGGATATATCGTTTCACAATCGCCTCCTACGCTTCAGTAAAGGTTAACATGGGTGCCATACCGAGAGTGACAATCCTTGAATCTGTATGTACATCCTTGACCATAGAACCTGCGAAAGGTTGTGAGATAGGATTGCATGTACTTCCCGCATCGAACATCACAATCGGTTTTTTATATGGATTCTGAAGCCTCTGTGCCATAATTGGTCCTAGTTTTCCATATCGCACAACAACATTTGATAGAAGATCAGATAAAGAAGACGGCTTTGCCGCGACACATCCCAGCGCCATCATGCGATTACCTCTTTGAGGCGAGCTAAAAGGATTCACAGATTTTACGCGGACTTTGCCATACCCAATACTGGTTTTCCCGCCATAGCCAAAGCTAAACGCACGAGAAAAAATACGCGCAATTTCTTCACTATCCCATTGCGAAAGACAATAAAGGTCCATGCATGTAACAATCTCTGACGTTTCCTCATCGCTATTGAAATTTTTCTTGTTCCATATATAACTGCGCTCAGACCAAAGGGCTCCGGGTTGGGTGGTAAATGTAATTCGGTTAATCGAATTGCGCATTCGTGATTCTGTATATTGAGTCGCTGAAATCATTTCTCGCTGTTTTTCATACCGAGAGAGAAGGCTTTCCCAATTGAAGGGCTCAACAAGCAATTCAGCTTGAATATAGGCCAATTTTAGTAGTCTTTTATATGGTAAGCTTTTCTGATCCGGTATTGAACCATGCAACTTTGGCATTGGGAGAAATCCTTCGGGAAATGCATGTGACAATAGTAATGGAGGATCTTTTTCATATTGCTTTATAAAATCTTCAAGAGCCTCTTCACCGCTCTCAAGAGCAATACCCCACGCAATATGCCCCCATAGCGTATCGCTCGTCAGAGGAGTTTTCAGCGCACTCTGCACTTCCAGCTTTACTTTGAACCATTTCATATGATGCCTCCAGGGATCAGGATATGCTTACAGTGCGATTTGCTGCCCCTCTTCGTCCTTGAGGTCGATGAATTTAATCTTGCCATTCCCACGGCTTCCACCGCCACCAAGATAGTCGTTCTCAAGCATCTTGAGGACATCGAGAACCGCAATGTTGAAGAATTCCTCATCTTTTTTACCCTGATCGCCAGTATCGATGATCCGATAGATAATCTCAAAATCAAAGGTAACTCCCGGTACCACTCGTTCGAGCGGGCGAGGATTAGCTTTTGCAGTAATTCTATCTATAGAATTTTCATTTTTTTCTTCAACAATAACGTTCAGTTTTGGTCTGAACTCTTCAGAAAGATGTGCATCTCGAACAACAATACGTGTTGGCCCCCTATCTTTCGCGAAATCGCTAGCGTTGCGTGAAATCGCAACACCATATATTCGACATACTGGACAATCAGGAGAACCGCAATTGCAAGGGGACCCATTGTTCGCTTGAACTTTCCCAAGTTTCCATTCAATAAGGGAGCGCATTTTACCTTTTATTGAAGAACCAGGGATATAAGGCAGATTAGTCATTGGATCGCGGATAATAGGATTATCCATACCACCAATTTCGATCGCGTCGTTACCAGCGCCAATATGGAGACCAGTCTCAACTCGAATTTTACCAGTGATTTTTTTTGCTTTTATAAGTTTCATATTTTCCCCCTTATTCAAATATTATTCACGCTTTGCAATTTCAAAATAGAAGCCATATAGGGCTTCTATAAATGTTGCATATGCGAGATAAGTTTCTTTTGAATCGCACATATTGATGAGATTGAAAACGAGTTTCTTGAGATTAGCGTAGTAGTCGGCGTACTTGCTATCCTTTGATTTTCTTTTACATAGATAGCTGATCTTTGATTTCTGCAACAAAACAAAAGGATAAATCCTATCCCAACTTTCGCCGCTCTCAAGCATGAACTTGAAGCGTTTTATCTCATCAAACACTTTTCGCATCTGGGTTTTTGAAACATTTTCTAATGATATTGCAATTTTCATTAACAATTCTTCCTTAAATATTTCAGGGTTAAGATTTCCATTGTTGAGCAGTTTTGGAAGTTGGGGTAGCTCAGGAGCCCTCTGCGGTTGCTCGTACTTTCTTTCTCCTCTTTGGGAAGAATATTGACTACTTCTAGTGTCTTGCATATTTTCCTCCAATTATCCTCGACTTCTATTCTTATACAGTGCGTAACACACACTGATGCGCGATTTCCACATCATTGAATACTCATTCAAAAGAAGAAATTCGAGAAGACTATCCCAATAAGTAGGCGGTATTTCTTTTATTGTCCTCTCCTTTGTGCGAGCAATCGTATATTTCAAGTGACTCAGCCAGAGTGCATTGGATGGTGTAATATCTCCGTTGTGAAAAGCTTCTGCTTTATCGCCAAGTTCAAGAATTTTACGCATTATAGAAGTCGGGATTTTTAAATTTTTAATATCATCAGCAAATTTTTCACCTTGCCTATAGAGCTCCGAGAATTCCTTCCATGTAACTGTAGTATTGAATACAGTAATTGAATTTTTACCTTGGCGATTTTTAGATGCCTCTAGTTGAATTTCTGATTCTTCGGCTATATAGGGAACCGGAGTAGTGTGATCCGCTAAGGCGATACCTGCGGATATAGTGATAGCTGGATTCTTGAACACGAATTTTTCAAATTCATCATGAATTTTCCCCGCAAAATCAAAAATTGTATCCCAAGGTCCAATAACACAAATATCATCGCCACCAGAGAATACTGTGTAAATTTTATTACGATAATTATTTATAATAAAACGATTCAAGCTTACGGAAAAGAAATAATGTAATTGTCGACTTAAACTCGCAAGTTTGGAAAGGCTCATTTTTTCTCCCATGCCATTCTTTAAAATGAGCCCTAAGTTATCGACATCCGCTTTGAACATGGCAATTTTCTGTATGCCTTTTGAACTCTTGGCTATGTCTTCAAAGCTAAGGGGAATACCATTTTCATTGGTTGGAACTGAATATGGCTCAGGATAGAGCGCTGAAAAAGTATCATCTTTTCCTTTAAATTTGTTGATTGCAAATACAAGCCCCTTTTCGTGGTAAGGATCACGAGAAGGGAAAAAACAAAAATCAGGGATGCTCATTGTATCTCGGTGTGGATGAAATTCTTTAAGCACCATCCACTCATCCAAAGTAAGTCTTCTCGATTTTTCTATGAGATCTTTGCAGTGCGCACAGACAGCTTTATTCATGTCCTGTGATTCCGCTGTCATTTCAAAAGTGTTTAGCGCCGGCCTGTAGCCACAGAGCTCACAAGGTTTTTCTCCTGCTGTTTGGTTATAATAAAAATCAATTCGATTGGTTTCGCTTGCCTCCAATGCAGAATGGAATCGATGTTTTTTAGCTTCAAAATTTGCATTATGAATTTGCTGAAGAATTGCTGTGGTGTTGCTCTGATATAGATCTTTAAAGGCGACTTCTGTACTCCAACTCAAACCAAGAGAGAGCATTCCGAGATATTCTTTAAGGAGATATTCATTGATGTCTTTCTCATATTTTTCAAGTATTAGTTTGGTATGCGGAGTATTGGGAAGTACCAATATAAAATTACCACCCCCATTCATTATTTCACACTGAGGAATTACGCCACATTCAGATATAATGGTCATTGAAGCGCTTTTACAAAGGGCCTCAATCTGATAACTTTTTGCTCTTAGCAGTTTTGAAGAATTTTTCGTGTCTTCGATATTGAAGATATATTTTTGAATTCCTTGTACATCGCCAAGTACAAACAACCATTTACGATTATCCTGAGAAAACAAACTAGTATCGCTAAAATCATCAAGATATCGTTGATAGAGGTATGCACAAACAGCCAACGAGGCTGTGACACGTGAATGATCATAAAGTGAAACATCAGGCTCTGTTTTATATGTTGCCGAGGGTATATAACTTCCCCATCGCTCTAGCAAACTGTCTAAATTTACTAAATACTGCTCCATACTTGTATGCTTTGGAAAGCATTCCCAATCAGCAAAAAATCTTTCCCAAAGATTTGAATAATCTTCATGGTTCAGAACTAACGTACTATCGGATGCTTCCGGAAAAGGGTCGTCTAAGGCTGCGAGCGGAAGATATTTTGAAAGTTGTTTATGTTCATTATTTATTGATATAAGCGAGAATACGGATGTTATCGGAGCTTCATAGAATTGCTTTTCAATGCGATCGCCCTCTTGTTTTGAGCGGTCTATACCACTCGCTGCCCAATCGCCCAGCGTGATGCATTTTTGTATATCGGTTTTGGGGTTGTGATGCAGCGCCGCATCACGAGCGAGCGCTCGCGGATCCTGTTCAAACTCAAAGGTATCTCCAAGATATTTTTCAAGGAAACCTAGCGTATAGAGTGCATGGAGATGACTATAACGTCCTCCCTTTAAAACTGGAAGAACAAGACCTTCATCATCCTTTCTATAAAATTCATTTTTATTTGCACGTTGGGCAAATTTTCCAATATCATGCAGGAGAGCGGCAACTGCGATTGAAAATACATTACTTTCCATTTTAATGCTCCTCAATTATTATATTTTCATCCTGGAATTTTTCATGTATCTCATAACTCATTTTCCCTAGACCAAAGCCCGTGTTTTTACCTACATGAAAGAGGTTGCCAGCCTCAAGTAGGCTCAACTCTTGTCGTCGTAGTGGACCACTGAGTTCAATACTTCCTAGAACACCACCAAGTTCCATTCCCGTGTTTTGGCGATGTGAAAATCGAGAGATGTCCTTCCAAATGAGGTGGCGCGTAGTGATTCGAATTTCAGGATCAAGGTGATATTCATTCGATGTTTGAGAGTGCGAAGGCAATGGATCGTCAGCATATAGACTGATTAATGAAGTGATTCTACGATGAAGAGTTACAAATAAAGTAAGCGCATCAAACTCAGTAGAATAGTGCCCTTTTTGCTTAATACGAGCTGGTGTATCGAAAAAGACCTTTGCAGTACTGGCAACAGGGCTTTTATCTAGATCGTAATAGAATTGCTGTTTAGTTGGTATCTTGAGTTTCTTTCCGAATAGCGATTCGTCATTCGCGCAATCTTTGAGAATTGAAATTTCATATGGTATTTTTGATGAAAATACACCTTCCTTCCCTGCTTGTTGAAATGCAAATATAATGAATGGAAAATACTGAATTCCTTTTCCTACCAGAGTTAACGCAAACTCATATTCTGTAGAGTTGTTTAAAACCGCTCCATGCGTAAGTATAAAAGGATGATAGCCTCGATTTCGACCCTCAAGAACGGGATTATCAACAGGTAAAGGGCTTTCAAAAAGTACAGAGTATGCGCAAGTTTGAGCAAGCATACAATTGTCGCAAGATAATTGTCTTTGTACGCAGGAGACCCTTTTCAATTGTGCACCAAGTACGGTTCTTAAAAAGAAGGTAGGGATTACTGACCAATCCACAGGAACTTGAAAAGTCAATTGAAGTGAAACCTTTATATATGGCAAAATCATAGAAACTCCAATATTTTTAATACTTGAGCCTCCCCCGAAAATAAAACTCTTTCAAAAATCAATGACTATTTGATTTTTTAATAGAAAGCAGGGGCTTTTTCCTGTAAGATAAGGGTTA
>DYKD01000366.1 GCA_020722765.1 Brevinema andersonii
GTATGTGTATTTCTATTGTTTTGCCAAGCGTGTATCTCTTTTTTGAGACTCTCTTGATTGGCAATGCGTTTATTGAGTGCTTGTCCAAAAAGTGCAGAGAATTCTATTTCTGCCATATTGAGCCAGCTTGCATGTTTAGGGGTAAAGTGAAATTCAAACTTCTCTACTAACCTTCGTGCCGTTTGGGGATCAAAGTAATCATAGAACTTTGAAGGATTGTGTGTTTTAAAGTTATCCAATACGATATGAATCTTTCTCATATCTGGAAAATAGACATCACTTAAGTCCTTCATATGCTTCACCCACTCTTGTGTTCGTTTGTAATCTTCTACAATAACATTTCTCCATGACTTATCCGGAGAAAAGAAGACAAACAAAGCACTCACCCCATTTCGTTTATATTCATAATCATACTTCAAAGGTTCCCCTGATTTGATTGGAATGGGCATTCTGGTTTCTTCAATATGTTGTTTCGTGCTCTCATCCATACACATCAGCATCTCATCTTCTGGAAGCTCTCTTGCATAGATCTCTAATACATCTTCCATGCGATGCACAAACTCTGCATTGGCAACAGGAGGGATTACCCAACTTTTTTTACTCCAAGGCTTAATTTCATTTTTTTTAATGTTCTTCGCACGGTTTCATCTGAAAGCGTATCGACAACATTGAGCATCACAAGCTCGTCTGCTAAGAGTTGCATGGTCCATACACTTCGACCCTCTGGTGGTCGTGAGCATGCCAAGGTTACCAAGCGCGCCTCAGCGTGTGCATCAAGCTTTCTTTCATAAAGACGTTCTCTTTTCTTATCATACAAAGCTTCTTCAAGACTCCCTTCAACACATCGCTTTCTGGTTCTCTCTACGGTTGGCACACTGCACAGTAGTGCTTCAGAAACTTTTGTATCACTCCAGTGAGGATAGGTATCACACAACAGTAAAACCCTTGCTCTTACATGTACTCTTGCTTTGCTTTTTCCACTACGTATGAGCGTGTTCAATTGATCTTTTTCCTCTTGTGA
>DYKD01000001.1 GCA_020722765.1 Brevinema andersonii
TGATTTTTAAGCATTTGCATACAAGTCAAGTGAAAATGCAAATGTAATCGATTATTTAAAGGAAAAAATGAGTTTTGTTTTTCCAGGATATTGGGGAAAAGAGGCAAAAAAAAGGCCATCCTACTATGGACAGCCTTTTTTTATTATGATTCACTATTTTATTTTGTGAAAATGCCTTCTTTTGCAAAAGCCGCGTCAATACGTTTGAGAGCTTCGTCAAGTGAAATCTCGTTACGGAAGAAGAGTTCCATATTCATACCGATAATCGTGCTATTGGCTTTGGACCAATTAGCATGAAAGGGGTCATAATTCACATATTTTGTAGCTTCATCCAACATGCGTTTGTTTAATGGTAATTCACCATTCTCACTAAAATGTTCACTGTTAGCGAGGCTTCTGATGGCGGGCTGGGCAAGACCAGTTTTTGCCATAGTTATCTGACCATCGACATTGGCCAATGCCTTGATCACTTCCCAAGCGGCTTCAGGATTTTTACAAGACTTTGAAATTCCATAGCCTGAACCACCAGATCCGAAACCACGTAAACCATCAGGTCCTTTCGGAAACATGACAACATCCCAATCAAAAGACTGAATTGTCCTGAACTCAGGGCTTTCCCAAATTCCAGAAGAATACATTGCCAAACGTCCAGTCATAAACAGTTGACCACCAGTCTGATCGACTGAAGGAGTAGGTGAAATACCATATTTGTACATCAAGTCATGGTAAAACTGAAGCCCCATTCGTGATTTATGAGAACTAAGAATAAGCTTTGTAGGGTTAGCAAAATCATCAACAAAACCGCCACCAAAAGTATAAAGCCAATTCCACCACGCCCAGCCATAAAAGCCAAATTGGGTAGTAACGCCACCCTCTTTTTTTACAAGTTTTTGACCGATACTTATCAAATCAGCAGTAGTCCAATCATCTTTTGGATATGGAACCCCTGCCTGGTCGAAAAGGTCTTTATTATAAAAAACACAGGCAAAAGGAGCTATGTCACGAGCAATGACATAAAGATTACCATTGCGGGTAAAACGCTTTGTTATGGTAGGATAATAATCATTTATATCAAGAGAAGTATCTTTTGATAAAAAATCATTCAAAGGGATCAAAATGTCTTTTTCATACAAATCAATGAAATTATTCACTTCACAAAAAACCACATCAGGACCAACCCCACCTGCAAATTCAGTCTGAACTTTTTGCATATACTGATTAACTGGAATATGCTCTAAAACGATTTTTATGTCTTTATGCTTTTTTGCCCATGGCTCTATGATACTTTTTATGATAGCAATTTCCTTGTTATCCCCCCAAAAGCTCACTTTTATGGTCGCAACGTCATTAGCATTCCCACAGGAAAAGAACATGATACTAAACGCAAAAAAAACCATAAACAGCACACCTATTTTTTTCATCATATCAGACAACCTCCTAAAAAAATTTACATCCTAAAAAAATTTATACAATTTTATTCATTTCATTCTCAAAAGTCAAGTTTTTATAAAAAGCTTTTTTAAAAATGATACCTGATTCCCAAAGCCCCTTGAACATTGAAATCCAAATTTTCTATGATTTTTAAAGATGGCACAGCTTCAATAAAAAACTCTAGTTGTCTAATGGGCCATAACTGCAATCCTATAGGAAGACGGCCACCTAACGTAAAACCGTTACCAAGCCAAGCATAGGCTCCCACACCCAGGTACCAAAATAAAACGTTTTTAGAAAGGGAATCATTCAAAAGCCAATAATCAACAGTCCCCCCCAAATAACCATTCTTCCCTAAAGACCATTTTAAACCCAGAACTGGGAAATTGTCAAATTTCAAGGAAAGACCAGTATTCCCAATATAAGAAGCATCATCATAGAGCCCAAAAACAACACCAACTCCTGTTGAGGCATGAAGCGTGCTTGTTACAAGCAAAACCGATAAAACAAGGACCAAAAACTTGATTTTCATAGAAAAACTCCATTTAAAAGATTATCCTGAAAAATTGAAACTAACAATATAAACTTATAAAATATATTAAACTCCCCTGCCCTATTCGTCAAGTTTTACAAATTCATTTTCAGGCATTTACCCTTAATTTTTTTCATATCCGAGAAAAGAATCAAAAGAGAAAAAACGCATGTTAACTTAACAATTGGTAAAGTCTTTTGATCGCCATTCTTGCTGTACGATTCCGTATTGCAGCCCTGTTCCCTTTGAATTGATGCTTCTCAACAATAATATCATGAGGCAAAGCATACGCAATAAAGACTGTTCCTACCGGCTTACTCGGGCTTCCGCCACCAGGTCCAGCAATACCTGTTACAGCCATTGAGACATCGCTATCCATAAGTTTTTTTACTCGTTCAGCCATAGCAAGCGCTGTTTCAGCACTTACAGCACCATGTTTATGCAGGATATCTCTAGGCACCGAAAGAGTTTTCATTTTAATTTCTTCAGCATAAGATATGACCGAACCCAGAAAGTACTTCGAACTTCCCGCATTGTCAGTTATTTTTTTTGATATCAATCCACCCGTACAGGATTCAGCACAAGAGAAAGAAAGATCCCTTTGAAGCAACAACGCATGAAGCTTTTTTACAGGATTAAAAATCATAACCAATACTCAGGTAACTTCTCCATTTTTCCAAAGGCAGGATGGAGTGGCCATCATAGGGTGTGGCATAATCAAAAATAATCTTCATATAGTTGAAAAAATTCATCCTAATACCTATTCCAAGGCCACTTTTTATAGAATCGAGATAAAGGATATCTTTGGAATATCTGGCAAAAAGCGTTGTTGTAGGATTATCCCAAACAGAACCGAAATCCCAAAAAAGAACACCCGTCATATTTCTAAGCAACAATGGGATTGGCCATGAAAATCTAATCGCATCAATGAAGGGAAATCTATATTCAAATTTTACCAAGGTCATATTGAGACCTTTAAACACATCATAATTATATCCCCTTATGGAATCAAGTCCGCCTATATAAAACGGTTGATGGATCGCATCTTTACCGACAATAGAAGCGAAGGTGAGACGCGCTGCGATGGCTGAAGTACGGCTTAAAGGGAAAAAGTGTCTGGCATCAAGATAAATTCTCTGGAATTCCCAAAAATAAGCAGTGACTTTCGGAGCAAAATCATACCATAAGGAGAAATAAGATCCTTTAATGAAATAGTTTCCATTGAAAAGAAGGTTATTATATTCATATCCCAGGGAAAAAATATAACTATCAGAATAAATATTCTCGGAAGTTCCCTTATCATACTTTTCTTCATAATTCATATATGTGTTTCTTATGGAAAAACCCGAATACCTGGAAAAAGGATACGAAGCGTTAAGAAGCGCTCCCGTACGTCTTTTAAAATAGATATCATAATTTGTATAACTGTCGATCCAATTGATATAGTAATCTTTTTTATTATATGCACCAACACCAATATTCATCCTGAACTTCTGATAAAGATAGAAAAAGTTAAAATTAAGATCATTTTGCTTGGTATAAAAATTCCCATCAACCTGGACTCTGTGAGAACCGATCATGTCTGACCCTTCAAAATAGACAGAACCAAGGAACTGGGAATAATCCGAATAACCTAGATACATATTTACAAAATCAGGAGAGAACCTGCATTTTGCCTTATCCATCCGGTCTGAAGCCGGTGAATATATGGATTGTGGCAATGACTGGAAATAGTTAGTTGCAGAAGAAAACAAGGTTTTAAGCGGATGGCTAATTACGGGAGCATTCGTCAAATCCAATATGCAGATATCTTGGCCTACTTTATTATAAAAAGCAAAAACAAGCTTGTCGCTCTTAGGAGACCAGGAGGGATCCATGGCTCCACCAATGACATCTGTTAACTGTTTTTCAGAAGCATCCTTCAAATCATGAAGGAAAATATTAGGGATACCGTTTACGTAAGAGACGTAGGCCATTTTTTTGCCATCAGGAGAGACCTCAGGAGAGCTTTTTAAGTGAGGACTAAAAATGACTTTACTTAACCCGGTTCCATCAGGGAAAATGCAAAAAATATCATATTGATCAGCCCAAATGCTTTTGTCACGGTTGGATACAAAATAAATCTTGTCGTCAACAGCCCAAAAAGGCTGGCCATCAAAGAACTCGTCCTCAAAAAGCCTGACCATACTTCCATCTTCAATTCTTATGACATAAAGATCTGTCTTCCCTTTTTTCGTGCCACTGAACACGATTTGGGAGGAATCAGGGGAGAAAGCACCTGAAAAGATCCTGTCCATACCTGGGGAGAGGACCTTATGAATCTTCTTTTTCTTCAAATCATAGATATTCAGCCTATCCTGTGCACCACTGGTGGATACAAAAAGAAGAAATCTACCATTGGATGAAATACAAAGCTTATTGACTTCTGAATGGAGCTCTTCAAACTTAGTACTGGTTGTCCCTCTAATCACGGTTTTCCTGAATTCTGGTTCTTTTAGATCAACAGAAACAATTTCATTGACAAGCTTCCCATCCGTGAAAAAAAAGACATTTTGCCCGTCTTTAGAGAAAACAGGCTTCGTATTTCTGAAGGAACCATCATCAAAATGGTGGGTCAAAAATTTGAATTGGGAATCCCAAATTTCCTTATAGGCAATATCCGGCAAATACTTTTTTTCAAGAAAAAGAGACCATTCCTTGCTGAGAGATTCCAGCCCTTTGCCTACAACAGAATTGAGCGAAGCGTTCATATCCCTTGAAAGCCGGAAATGTTTTAAAAGCTCACCCACTTTTTCGGGGCCATATTTATCAGCAATATAATTAAAGAAATCCTGCCCCCCCTTATAAACGAAATAATATTTGTAAGGAGGAAGAGACCCAAGGTTGTCCAATTCCATCAAAGTCGGCATCATCTTGTTAAGGACAGCATCACGGATGATCATATCCGTAGCCTTGTCCTTTCCAAGAGAAAAATATTCAGCAAGACCTTCCATGAACCAAAGAGGTGCAGAAAAAAGAAACGGTCTCATGAAAAGGGATTCCCAGAAATCCCCATAAAACACATTATATTGGAAAGCATGTACGAGTTCATGCATGATAACATGACGGAAATCCTCATAGGATCCAGGGAAAGGGACAACTACCCTGTTTTTAAAAATTTCTGTAAAGCCCTCCACACCTGAAGGAAGAACCTCATAAGTTATCGTAGTGTTTCTAAAATCATTATGTCCGTTATAGATAAATATCGGGATGACATGAGTCAATTCAAATTTCATTTGGTCACTGATGATCGCATGGGAGTATTCTGCGATGGAGGCCGCATACCTGGCAACAGACTCATTCCCTTTGTCATAATAAATATCAAAATGGGCTGTCTTAAGGATTTGCCAGTCATATACATGATAAGTAACACGATTTGCAGCAAAAAGAGGAATCGTAAGGATAGGAATCAGGAATATTACAATCCTGATAATGTGATTACCGGGGGGAGATAATCTTAAATTCATTCTTTTTCCCTGTTGAGCCACCCGAATACTGTTGAAAGTCCATCTTCCTTATCTTATTCCTCAAATCCTCTTTCTCATTCTTCATTTCACTGACAAGATCAGAAAGAGTATAAACGTTATGAAGGGCTTTTTGGGAATAACCAAGCAGTTCATCCGTTGTGCCTTTGAGCTTGTCATCCTCAACCTTACGGAGAGATTCAATACGTGCACGGATGAAGAAATAAACAACTAAAAGAAGAAGAATGGCATTAACGAAAACAAGTATCTGCATCAATAGATTGAAAGACCTAATCATAACAATGGTTTGAATGTTTTCTATGGAATCCTGCGCAGAAAATGAGATATATTTTTTCTTTGTAATGAAAACATCCTTGAACCCGGGCCTATCCAGTTCGTTAAGAACCTTATCATCCGTAATGGACAATGATGCTGGTGCCATAAAAACAATTTTGCCATTTTGGGAAAGAAACAAGGCAAAGTCATCACCTAACGAAAGTTTTTCCAGAAATGCATCCAGGGTTGTAAAGAGCCTCACATAACCTATGCCCAAACCAAACGCATTATAAAGGGGGGCAGTGACAGAAAGCATGTACTGGTTATATTCCTTCATATAAAAAATGCCATAAACAGGTTTATTTAACTGGAAAAGGGAATAAGCATTCATTGACCCCATTACAGAGTAATCGGTTGAAAGGAAGAGTTTTCCGGATTTATCATAAAGGGATAGCAGTTTGACACCAGGAAAACTGTCTTTCAGATAATTGAGATGTTTTTGAAGTAAAGTGACATCACTATTCAAAACATATTGAAGCAGGCTTGCCTTGACGATATTATCACTGGAAATAGAAGAATAGATGCTATTCTGAAGCTGTATGAACTGTCTAAAATGGGAAACCACTTCATGATATTTTCGTTCAAGACGTTCATTATTCATCTTTGTCAACATTGTAATTGGCAAAACCAGAGAGAGGATAAAAAGCATAAGCAAAAATAAAAAAATGTTTCTGTTCAGGTTCTTGTCCATTTCTACTTCTTCAAAGTATCGTGTATACGACACCGGATTGACCTATCTGCCCGATGACAATATTTTTGTATTTATTTGATGCCTTCATGTTCTTATAGGTTGACAGGTCTCCTGCGCGTCCTTTGATAAGGACAACCATCACATCTCCCACCAAAGCAGAAGATCTCGTACTTGGCTGGACCGTCCTGTTCATGGAAGCAAACTCAACAAACTTGTTGAAATAGTCATTTAAATCAGCAGAACTGCCAAGGGCATTATAAGACATTGCTATGGCATTGACAGCCTGCATTTCAGCATCAAAAATACTATACTGGTTCAATAACTTTACCATGCTTTTGGATGGCATGAGCAAGGATTTCCGCCTGTTTATCACAGAAGGTTCCAAGACATCATTAAGTGCGGATATCAGGGAGACATAGCTAGGGCTTCCAAGATAATATCTTGAAAGTTCAAGAAGCGTATCTCCTTCTTTTTGGTCGAAAGGAGCAAAGAAAACCGCTTTTTCAGATGGAGAGGTCACACGCCGTGGACCAGACCGAACTACAGCCATAGGAACATAAACTTTTTTCTCAGCTTTCAGACGTTCAATTTCTTGTTGCAATCTTGCGATCTGAGCCTTTAATTCAGGATCTCCTGCCTGAGAAACCTGGATCAAATCAGCTTCTGATGCAGTCACTTGAGGTATCAATTTCACAGGAATCTTAATAGATGTCTCGTTTTTAGCTAGATCCATAACACTCAAAGTAAGATTGTTTTCCCCAGCATTCAAAGGGACTTGCACTTTGAAAGTTTTATCAGTAGGATTGAACTGCCCTGCAATATTTCCTGGAGTCACCACAACCCTATCAAAATTCCTGTCTTCGATGGTTCCCTTTATGATCAATGGCGTAGCATTTACGACAGGAGGGATAGAGTCTATTTTGATCTTGGGGGGAGTGTCATCAAAAAAGAGTATGACATCTTTTTTCATGGTTCCACCCATCTTATCAGAAAGGACTATCTGATATTCATGCTTGTCTTTTGTTACTGGCGCATAGACCTGAAAAGTATTACTCTTGAAATCAACTGATGCCCGGATATTTCCTGGCATCAAAACAATATCCTTAAGATTTGGCTCAGAAAAACGTCCTGTAAGAAGAGCCCTTTTTAGTGAGGTATATCTGTTATAGTCATTTAATGAAAACTTTGATACTTCAGTGGAATAATAAATGTTAAAAACGTCAAAACTTTTCTGATTGCTATTGTTGACAATATAAGCGGTCAGGATGTTCTCTCCTTCCTTAAGATCCAGCTTTGCAGAAAAAGCCTGTTTGACAATATCAGGAGTTGCCCGGATATAACCTTCGGCACGATTATTTGTGATGATGATTTCCTTAAGATTTTTCTCGGAAAAAGTACCTGTCAAGAAATAAGAAGCCTCATTAACCTTGTTATTGCTTTTATTCATGACAACAACCGGACCACCACCAGAATAGACAATAGGTTTCAAATTATACGTTGTCTTATTACCAACCATATCGTACGCATCCAAGGAGAACCTGTTTTCTCCCTGGACAAGTGTTATTGTAGGTTTAAAATCATATATATAGTTCTTATCTGGCACCGGAGTAAAAGTGACTTCAATATTTCCTGGATTCAAGACAAGCCTGTTCAAAGAATAATCTCTGACCTGACCCACAATCCCTACTGATGCTGTAACAGGTTTATCTGGAATAGATACAGCAATAAATTCAGGTTTATCGGTATCATATATGGTGGTTCTTGCAATTGTTGTTTTTTGACCTGCAATGTCTTCAGCAGTGACTTCCACCTTGTTCATACCACCTCTTAAAGTGATCGGTGCAGAAAACGACCGTTTTACCCTATCAATCTCTCCTCCACCAAGCAGTTCCCCATTATTGGCAATTGTAATTCGAATCAGATTCATCTCATTGTAACGTCCTGAAATAACAAACTCAGGGTCTTTTACCGAATCAGGAATCTCATCAAGAGTAATTGTGGGAGGAACTGTATCAACAATAACTGGCAAGTTGGCAAAATTCACATTATTAGCCTTGTCTTTCACTGTCAGACGGATATAATAGGTTCCATTGATCAGACGCGACACATCAAAAACAGCTAACTTATCATTTAAAACCTTTACAGAAGATGCCGGGCTCATCCCCGCAGTGGAATAGTCATTGAGTATTTCAGACTTAGAATCTATGACGAATGAGGCAATATCCTGGAAACTATAGGATGTACCAAGAATCTCAATAATACCTGCTTTCGAATATGAAGTCAAAGGGCTGAGATACGCTTCTGGTATAACCTTATCCATACGTGCAATTCCACCACCATCAGTGGCAAACCATACAAAATTACCGTTAATGGCAATATCTCCGACAGAATCTTCAGGAAGCCCGGTAGCCGCAGAAAAAATATCCCACTTTCCAGCAACTTTATCGAACTTATTAACTCCTGCAAAAGTACCAATCCAAAGGATTTTTCCGTCAATCGTCAAACACTGGATATTATCATCAACCAGACCAGCAGATGTATTATAATTCTGAAAGGAATCATCAAGCTTGTTAAGACGTGAAAGTCCCCCTCCCATTGTACCGGCCCATATAAATTCTCCATCAACAGCAATGGAACTGACCTTATTGAAGGCCAACCCATCCTGAGGCAAATAGCTTTTCCAAAAATCAATACTTTTGTCATAAGCAGAAAGTCCATCATCGGTAGCGGCCCAGATGTATTGTCCGTCAAGAGCTAGAGCGTTTACATTGTTTCCAGCCAGTCCATTCAGTACAGAATAACCTTTCCACCGGCTGGTAGTCGGATCAAAAAGCAAGACACCCCATCTCCGTGTTGCAATCCAGATCTGAGAACCGTCAACAACAATATCAGTGACATAGTTATCAGGTAATTTCTTATTAAGGTCGTATAAATCGAAATTCTTGACAGAATAATCCTTCTTACTGACCATGGACAGTCCATTAGGAGTCCCTACCCATATATTATTCTGGTCATAGGATATAGCTGTAATATAATTATCACGGAGTCCTTCTACCTTTACAACCTTGTCATCCTTGATGTTGTAGATATTCAGCTTGTCCGCTGTACCTACATAAATGAAATTACCATCGATTTTTATCTTTTTGACAAACCTATGCGATATCTTGTTATCTGTTACAACAAAAAAATCTCCTGCAGCTTTGATATAATTATAGCTCATGACAAATACAAATCCTACAAGTATGAGAAAGAAAATCAGGATATTGGAAATGATATGCAAGGAGCGTTTCATTGTCATTGTGCCTTTTTCAACTGTTCTAACTTATATTTTGCACGCTGGATATATTTCTTAGCCTGGTCATCGTTAGGGAACATCTGAAGGACCTTTTCCCACTGTGCGATAGCTTCCTCCAACTGATCATTTCTGTACAACCGAATCCCTTCAAACATGTACTTCTGGGCTTCATCCTTGTTTCTGGCAGAATTAGCCTGCTCGAGTTTTGCCTTTTCACGAAGGGCCCTTTCACGGAGGGAGAAAGCATCCTTATAGGGATTTCTTAAGTCAAGTACTTTGTTGAATTCCTGGACCGCTAACCCATATTTTTGCTGATTAAAATAGTCAGATCCTCTGCCATAAAAATTCTTTGCCTGATTCTCGATTTGTGCTGTGACTTCATTGAGTTTTGCGGACGCAGCCTTATTATCAGGGGTTGCGTTCTTGACAGCTTGAAGACGGCTTTCCGCTCTTCGTAACTGCCCATCATCTATATAATTAAGAGCTTCCTGATACCACTGCTGGGCCTGTTTCCGACCTTCTGCAATGGATTGGTCATATTTGTTTTTTGCATAATTGTCTTTTTCATTAAGTTTCATTATTTGCCCGAAAATTTCAGCGGAATCCGCATACTGACCATCATTGAAAGCCGTATTTCCACGGTTAAGGAAATCATTGGCAGTCTGTGCTAACGCACGACGTTCCAAAATATCCTCATTTCCAGCATCATACTTGAGGACTTCGTTAAAAGCGGTGATTGAATCCAGATATTTACCAGAATCAAAAGAACTGATCCCTTTCGACCGGTTATCATTGATGATGTTATTGATGGATGTATTGACACGTGCGAGAAACTCCTTAGGCTTGTCATAACGAGGATCTATCTCAATAGCTTTTTTGAAATTTGTCCTTGCTGTAAGAAGATCACCTTTTTTGAAAGCTTCGACACCTATGTTATAGTTCTTATTCCCGATTTCCTGCTGCTGGCGTTTCGCATATTCAATGTATTTATCAACAAACTCATTGTTTGGGTCAACGGTCTTGATATCAGTCCATATCTTTATGGCTTCATCATATCTTCTGTTCTTAAAGGCAATAATACCTTCTGTAAATTTGGAAGCAATCATCTCTTCCTTGTTGATTTTTGCCATGTTTTCATCTGCAAGTTTCATCTGAACGGCAGCCTCTTTCCCTTCAGCTGAATTAGGATCAAGTTCAACAGCAAGTTGGAAGAATTTTTTTGCAGTCTCATAATCACGATTGATAAAATAATCCTTACCCTTGTTCAGGTGTTCCTGTTGCATATAAAGGCTCTTGTTTTTCTCATAGAACTCTTCAGCACGGGCAATATATTCCCTGGCAGTCTGATAATCAGGATCGATATCCAGGACTTTTTTGAAACTGTCAATCGCCTTTACATATTCTTTGGCATTAAACCGGTCAATACCCTGTTTCATATTCTGATCGGTCTTTTCCTTCAACCTATTACGACATTTTTCAATCCCGGATTTCGCAATAGTGTTACCTGGGTCCAAAAGGAGTGTCTGCCTGTATTCCTTAAGCGCTTCCGAAAATCTGTCTTGTTTGAAAAAGCTGTCCCCCTGGTTATTATACAAGGCAATCGAATCCTTAACAAGCGCATTAGCCCTATTTAAAAATTCCTTGGCGATAGCATTATTTTCATCAATTTCCAGGACTTTTCTGAAATTCTGAATAGCATCACCCAAGCGATTATCACGCAATGCCACCTTACCTGCCTCAAGCGGGGTATCAATAAGGCTTGCATATTCCTGTTGCACTTTTTCAAGATACTGCTGGGCCTCCTTATAATCAGGAAAGGTATTTACAGCGCGTTCAAATTCAACTGATGCAAGTTTCAATTTCTTGTTTTGATAGTAGG
Organism: Brevinema andersonii; assembly: GCA_020722765.1. Classification (GTDB taxonomy): domain Bacteria; phylum Spirochaetota; class DYKD01; order DYKD01; family DYKD01; genus DYKD01. Next base: position 11,668 of record DYKD01000001.1, read on the forward strand.
CAAGTCCGTTCTTAAAATAGTTTTCAGCATCTTTCTTACGTTCCCCTATTGACTTGCTCTCTTTCTGGTTCTTGCGCGCACTTTCAAGATATTGAAGAACATTAGTACTATCGGAAACAATCGATAATGACTTCTGGAAACTGACTATCGCATCATCCCACTTCTCCTCACGATAAGACATAAGCCCTTCTTCAAACAGCGCTTTAGCATCCGCTTGGCGTTGCTCTTCCTTCTCTTCTGCCGCAAAAACATCACGCAACTGAAGTTCATTCTTGGCCTTCAGTTCCAAAGAAGGCTTATGTTCAGGATTCAAAGCCAGTGCCGTATTGACCTTTGCTAATGATTCCCTGTATCGGCCAATCTTATTGAACGCAAGTGCCTCATTATAATAATTCCTCACATCTTTCTCAGTCTGTTTTTTCAAGGTCTCAATTTCAGCGATAGCTTCCTTGTTTTCAGGATTCACATTCAAAACATCGCGATAGGCCTGTATGGCACCACCGAAATCACTTTGATCCTGAAGCTGTTTTGCTTTTGCAAGGTTAAATTTGATGAGTTGCCTTTCTTCATCAGACATCCATTGCTCTGAAGCCAGATATCTCCTGCAATTATCAATATAATACTGGGCAGTAGGATCATTGCGAATCTCAAGAACTTTCTGGAAATATTTCATGGCATTGCGATAATCCCTGTTATTATAAAAGACAGTCCCTTTATAGAAAAAATCAAGTTCGGCTCCGGCCGTTGTTGATTCTTTAAGTTTATAAATCAGTGAAAGTTGGAAATCACTGTTATCCATAGCCGTCTGGTTCATACTCGAACAGAATTTGATATCCTTGACGTTCAGGGAAATCCCTCCGGAAAAATGCATATTACGGATACCACCGAGCACACTCAAATAATCAAAGACATTGATCTGCAATCCAGCAGACCAGTTCAGTTGGGAAGCGTTAAAATCATCCAAAATCAACTTACTTGCATCTGCAAGAATATCAATCCTATTTTTCAAAAAAGTCAGTTTAACACCAGTCAGTAGATTGATCGGGATACCCATATCGACCGTGTCAAAAGTATATTTTACAGGTAGAACATTTTGGACATTCAAGCCAAAACTGAAAAAAGGGGAAGGTTTCAAAAGAGCGCTTATATCCATCTCTACATCATTACTTGGCTTATCACTAATGTTCTGATTTAAAAGTTTAATGGTTGATCCAACAAAAAATTTCTTCTTAAAGCCTTTGCTATAAGCAAAGGAAAGCAGATATTGTTTGGCAGAAAACTGTTCACGCTTTGCAGTAGGAGAATCATAACGTGTAAGGTTGTCTATGGAAAAATAGAAAAGCGAAAGTCCGAAAGCGTTCTCATAGGTCAATGGATTCACAAAACCAGTATAGATTATGGACATGCTTGAAATAAAATTATTATATATTTGAAAAAGGATTTCCCTGGATGAAATCTGTGACAAGCCTGCAGGATTCCAATAGATCGCAGAAGCATCATCCGCCATAGCAGTAAAAGAACCGCCTAGAGCTGATGCTTTCCCGCCAACACTGAATCCCAATAAAGACGGCAGGGAGCCTCCTGTTTCTGGATAGGCAGAGGATCCCATTATTGAAAAACCGATAAGGACACAAATGGTTATTCTTGTTACGAAAGTCATCAGTCTTCCGCCAACGCTGATTCGTCATCAGCTCTTTTATTGGACTTGTTCTGAAAAGAATCCGGGGTTGATGATGTGATTTTTGCAATCGTCTGACGGATCAAAGTGATATCTTCTTTTGAGCTCTCAGCCATCTTCGAAGTCAGTTCTGCAGTACTTCTCAAAGTTTTGACCATTTCAGACACAGTACCAGTAATGACTTCCTCTCTCTTAAGTTTTTCTTTCTTGTATTTCAGATACACATTTTTATAGATCGCCATAGAAGCCAGAACAAGTATGACAATAAGAAACACGACAAAAAGATATACGAAAACGTTCAACACGATCTTTGTGACAGAGACGGGTAAAAAGAGATAAGCAGCCGTAAATGTCCCCCCGAACGCAGAATAGACAACCCTATAATCAGAACCTTCATGCGAGACTTTTGCAGGGAAACCGTTTTTCGACATGCTAAGGCGCAGCATATTCGCCGCATTCCTGTTCAGATCCTTTGACTGGTAATATGCCAAAGTGTTATCTGCAGCCAGGATCATCATGGTCGTGTTGAACTGTCCAGTCAACATGGAAAACTTGAATATTTCAGGTTTACATACGAGGTGAATAACCGCTTTAGGCTTCCCTTCTAGGGCAATTCTTTTCAGGATACTCACATAGGCATCCCCTTTATAGGAAAAGGAAGTCAGAAGAATTGGCTCTTTGAAATCAGGGAATTTTGTTGTGATTGGTTCCTTCATGACTGTCAAAAGAGGCTGCTTCTGTAGGTCGTATATTTCAAATCCGAAAATAGAGGGATCCTCCTTAAGAAATTTTTCAATGAAAAACTTCAACTCAAACCTCTTGTCATCCGATTTTGCAAAAAGGTAATTTTTAAAAACCTGGGAATCTGAAAGATCCGCAAGGAACTTATCATAAGAGACTAAAAAATCTGATGCCCTTTTTTCATTGATACGTGCATATTCCCTGACTTCCTTAAGACGACTGTCCATAAACAACCTATCCGCCAGTGTATAAAAGACCGAAGGCTCTGCCCTTTTTACCTGCAAGGCTGTTCCTCTTGCACTAACAGGCCTTATTTTTTTGCCTTGCACTATATCCAATATTTCCTTGCTCATTGTTTTGATCTGGACAGCCATATCATCAGGAACGACAGCAGGTAACTTATTATTAAGGGCAAGGTAACCAGTTCCAAGAGCAAGCGCTATAAACAGCAAAAGATATTTCAGTATGGAAAGAATTATGTTTTTCACAGTTTAACCTCTAAATGCATGGTTCTACCTTTCCATTATCGACCTAAAACAAGACTAAATTCAGTTTTTTAACAGCTTAGAGATAGAATCATAATACTTCTGTGCCGGGAAAACAACTGGATAAAGCTCCTTAATACGCTCTTTTTTATCAAAATACCAAGCAGCCACAGCAAGATTGAAACGGATCTCCTCATCTGGTTTGAAAGAAAAAGCCTGGTTCAGTTTATCAAAAGCCCGTTCATAATCCTTTTTTTTCATTGCAAGAAGCCCAATATTATTGAGCAAATCAGCATCTGCGGGGTTGATTTCCAAGGCACGGGAGTAATATCTGGCAGCTAACTCTGTCTCATTCCTCAAATTATAGATATTCCCCAAATTGACCAAACTTGCAAAATCATTCGTATTAAAGACCGATGTAGAGACAAAAGCCTCTAAAGCCTCATTATATCTGCCTGCCAATACCCTTGAAACGCCAAGATTATAGTATGACTCAGGGTTTTGCCTGTCAAGTTTTGTGACCATAACCAGGTACTTTTCCGCATTAGTCATGTCCTTTTTTTCTGCGAAAAGGACACCTAAACGCATGATGATATTGACCCGATCAGGATAATTTGAAACTATTGATTTATAGTTTTCAATTAAGGCATCCTGAGCAAAAATCATTGGTACAAAAACAAAAGAAAAAATGATGGTAAAAAAAGCCAATAACTGTTTCATATAGTGATATTATACTATAAATATGTTGAAATATCAACTTTTTTTTAGCTAAAAAGAGTGAAAGCAGAGAGGGCACCGGACTTATCCTGCGATAGTGTATAAAGAAGTCAAGAAAGACAGGCTTTTACTTGATCAAACTTATCGCGCCAGACTTTTCCTCAACCTGAAGAAGAGTCCATTTGCCTTTTTTTGTCGTAACATAAGAAATAGGAAGTTTTACAATTTGGGGGAAACTTTGTACAAAAACCTCAGACATTAATATTTTATATGGTTCAATACTTGTCCGCTTGCCAGTTGCAAGATTATAATCCAACCCCATTCTTACCTCAAGATCTGTTGAAATGAACTCCATATCCCTGATTTTCAAGATCTGGTTTTCATAATAGAACAACGAATTAATCTGGTCATAAAGGATGATATCTTTTAATAGGTCATTGCCTATCTTTTTAGCAATGATATCCTGATAGGATGTGTCTTGTATGATGCCTTTTTTAAACCTAAGCTTCCCTGTAACGAGGCCTATTCCCTTTGAGCCAAGATCCACACTGCATTCCAAATCACCCTTGCCAGAAATACGTGAGGGAGTTGGCCCTAAAAGAGCCTGATATATTTCACTGACATCAACCGATGAAGCGATAGCGTGTATGAAGCCTTTGTTTGCTGAAACGTCGTAAGACACAGACGCATCAACACGTCCCAGATAGGCATCAACAACGATGTCTGGCAAAATGATCCTATGATTGCTGAATAAGACTGATGATCGCAGATTAGAGCATTCAAATTTCTGAAATCCAAGTTTTTGGTCCTGCAGTGAACCTTTGATATACGGCTGTTTTGTCCTAATGTTATAATGTCCAGCAAGTTGCCCTGAAAGTCCCATACGGACTTGTGAAAGTGACAGGTTACGGAAAGCCGCATGGAGGGATAGCTCATCCCCTGCCAAATCAAAATCACAGACCCAGGTCCCCCCCAAAGCGATGAATGAAAGTTGATCCCCTTTGGCAAGTCCTGGAGTGATGGTCGATCTCAGACGAAAATCAGACAACAGCATAGAACCAAAAGAAACACCCAAAAAAGAAGCATTCACAAGGACATTATAGTCTTTCATTGGATCCTGTTTTTCTGATTTCAATATCCGGCCATCCCATTTTATCTGATCCAAACTGATCTTATCACCTTTGACGTCGATATCCAGTTCAAGGGGTTCATTTCTGATATTGCCGGAAAATCCTTGAATATGAAAAACATCCTTACCAGATAACACAGTTGATGAAAATTTCTGTACTGCATTATTTCTCATCGTCAAAGTAAACGAGCTGAAACCAACCACATTTGACAGGAGATTGACAACATTGATCCTCTCTGAAAAAGCGTTTGCCTGTTCAATGATCCATGTCTTCTCTTTAAAATTTCCACTGATCCTTGCCTGAAAAGAAAGATTTCCAGATGCCTCAGGCTTGATCATGGAAAGCGGGAACGAAGTAGAACTAAAATCCATGGTATAAAAAAATCTCTGGAAATCATGGACATAAGCCGAAAAACTGAACTCCGTATCCTTGAAAAATCCTGAACTCCCTACAGCAGGAATTTCCACAATTTGGTCCGCATAACGAACAATAGCCATCCCATCCCATTTTATGTCTGGACCAACAGCTTTTATCCTGATAGGAATCCTGGCAAAATCCGTAAAATGGGAAGTGATTGAAAACCATTCGAAATGTTTTTTGATCTCTGGTCTTGTAAATGATGCTTTGGCAAATGCGGAAATCATCCTGTTTGAAACGACAGCTTCAAGGTTTATAGTGGCAAAATCCTGAAAGTCTTCTGCTTCTGCGAATATGACTGTTTTTGAATCCTTGCGAGAGATGTTTATCTTATCAACCTGAAAAAAAGATGTTTTTGACTGAATTGCCAGGTCGCGGATAATGACACTTTCCACATCCACTGAAACAAGAGACTCGGATTGCCTCTCTTTCTGGGAGGGGTTGAATTTCCTGGCAATCTCCTTGAAGAAAAGCATATTATCATCAGTCGAGGTTGATATCTGAGCGAAAACACCTTGTATCTGGATATCTTCCAAAGTTATCTTTCTTTTTAAAAGATCCTTGATATTCAATCCAACCCGGGTTGAGGAAACAGTCAGGGGAATCTTGTTCTTATTGTGCAGGGAAACGTTCTTTACAGTAACACCCCTGAATATGTCAAGTGTCAGGCTTTCCAGACCGACTTCAGAACCAACGACCTTTGTCAGGATTTCCTGCGCACGAAGACGAATATCTTTGAGATAATAGAAATTAATAAAAACAGTAAGCCCAATCAATAAAAGGAGTCCGCTTGAGGCAAGGAGAAGGATTATCTTGAATGGTCTGGAGAGTCTCATTTCTGAGCTGACTTTTCCCTCTTACGTTCCATCTCTTCCATTTTCTTGTAATATTCCACCTGTTTCTTGAGTTCTTCAAGATCATTACAGTGGATTTTATTGTTGACTAAGGAGAATTTCTTGTTTGTAAAAAGCTGGTTGATAAGATCCTCCCCTTCACGTGGGGAAAAGCCTAACATCTTAATGAGGTCAGAAGGTGTCAGGTCGAAAGAATGCATTGCCTTATGTTCAATGGGGATGCGTATCTTTTCAACCTGGGTGAGGAGAGTATCATAAATACGTGCGATGGGCGTCTTGATCAGAAGGTTTTCCAACTGTTTATATGCCAACCAAATCCGTTCACTGAGGAGTTGGATGAGGCGAACAGCAATCTGTGGTTTCTGAACAACCATAATCTCGAAGTTCTGCTTATTGACAGCAAGGAGCAAAACATCACCCGAAGCGATAGCAGAAGCTGTGCGTGGCTTATTTTCAAGCAAAGCCATTTCACCGAAAATATCACTCTCTTTCAAAGTTGCCAGAAGGATTTCCTTATCATTTATCAGTTTTGTAATCTGGACTTTTCCCTGTTGGATGATGTAAAGCTCTTCCCCCGGCTCATTTTCGGAAAAAATCATGGTATCATTTGAAAACGTCTTGGTCAAAGAATTGTCTGGCAGATCTATTTTTGCCCCCCCCCCTGCAGATGTATCAACACCCAGAGACTGAAGCCGGACTGTTGCAGTTGACAGGAATTTGCCATTCTGACAATACTTGAGATATTTCTTATAGCAATGGATTGCATAATTGAATTTCTTCTGTTTGAAGTAATATTCCCCAGTTGCAAAAAGACCTTCAATGCTCTCTTCCTGCACATCATTCTTGAAAGTGAGCCGTGCAATCGCTGAATCATAGAAACGGAGACTCTTGGAGAACTGCTTGATTATCTTCATTGCAACAGGAGCGTTTTTCTGGATAAGTGTAGCAAACTGATCCCGCTTGACAGCAATCAGGCTTACATCCGTAAGCGCAACAGCGGATTCAAGCCTATTATGGGAACTCATGCAAGAGACAACACCGAAAAAATCACCTGGATTGCAGATCGAAGGCATGGACGTGTCTTCTATGACATTGATTTCCCTAATCAGCTGGACTTTACCCTGACGAACTATATAGAATTCACCAGAATCCGACTTGTCTTCTATGGTAATGAATGTATTTTGCTTGAAGTTCACTAGTCCGAATGCGGTTTCTGCCATATCATTCCTTTGTACTTCTAAAGATATACCAAATTTATCGGCAAAAAATCAACTTACATGAGTTAAAATAAACCATTTTCTACATATAATCAAATCTGTCAAATTCGCTTTTTGCCAGCGAAGGCTTTTCTAAGGCTTGTAAGATAAGGTTTCCGAATAACCCCTTTTTCAGTGATGAACCCAGCAATCAATTCATTAGGAGTGACATCAAAGGCAGGGTTATAGACACTGATGCCTAAAGGAGCTGTCATTTTTCCATTAAAAAAGCATAATTCATCAGCAGAACGCTCTTCAATCGGAATCTGGGCTCCTGTAGGGATTTTGAGGTCAAAAGTTGAGGATGGTGCTGCTATGTAAAAAGGGATCCCAAAATGCTTTGCAAGAATAGCAAGATTGAAAGTCCCAATCTTGTTTGCAGCATCACCATTGGCTGCAATCCGGTCAGCACCTGTAATAATTCCCTTCACACCCTTGTTTTTTATTGTAAAAGCCGCCATGTTATCAGCAATGACATTGACATTGATACCTGACTGCATGAGTTCCCATGCAGTCAACCTAGAGCCTTGAAGAAGAGGCCTTGTTTCATCAGCATAGACAGTAATGTTCTTTCCTTGCCTGTGAGCCTCGTAGAAGCAGGCAAGCGCTGTACCTAACCCCGCAGTTGCCAATCCTCCTGCATTGCAGTGTGTAAGAAAAACATCATTGTTCCTGATCAGCTTTGCGCCGTGCTGTCCCATTTTTCTGGACATGTCAAGATCCTCATAATAGATATCCATGGACTCTTCACGGACAAGCCTTTTCAAAGTGGCAGGATCCTTATCCAGATTGAGATCAAAAACACGTGCCATCCTTTCAGTAGCCCAGAACAGATTGACAGCCGTAGGTCTGGAACTGTTCAATTCAGAGACCGCATGATGGAACTGCCTTGCCAGATGTTCTATCCTATATTCCTTGTTTTTTTGAACGAACAGAGCCAGCATGAAAGCGGCAGCCACACCAATAGCAGGAGCGCCACGAACTTCCAGAGCACGGATTGAACGCACCATCTCTTGTACTGTGTTTATCTTCTTATAAACCAGTTTTTCCGGGAGACGAGTCTGATCAATCAACTCGATATAATCCTGTTTTAAGATAACTGTACGAATCATGAAGTCCTCCCGAAGGCAAAAACATGGACAACCATGTAACTGCTCCAATCGTCCTTACTAATATAATCCATTAAAATGATTTCTGCAAAAAAAACAGATATGTCATATGAGTATTTGATTTGACTTCCATCCTCTTTCTACGTATATTCAAAAGACATCCCCATGGAATATGATTGTAAGTGGAAAAAATGAGCACCATCAACATTGAATTATCGAACAGGCTTTCCCGTCTTTCCCGTTATATACTATGAAACCTATGATAGATACAAGAATCCTTCTTTCCTACAGGGAAAAGGAGCAAAAGATGTGGAAGTGGAAATTTTTACAATATCAAAGATTTACATCATGGCAGGATGGCACGTGGGGTTCTGCTATGGGAACACGGATATAACGAAACATGAGACACCAGCCTCTCGCTTTCCTGCTCAGACCACAAAACCTGGAAGGGTTCTTCGGCCAATCCGCACTTATGAATAAAGGTGCTTTCCTGAGAAAATTGATTGAACAGGACAAGATCAAATCCGTCATTTTTTATGGTCCTTCAGGGACTGGGAAATCGACACTTGCCCACATCATTGCAAACAAGACCAAAGCGCGCGTCAAATATCTCAACGCAGTGATTGCAAAAATTGATGATATAAGAGAAGCCATAAAACAGGCTGAAGCTGAACCACTCAGGCAGACAATCCTTTTTGTAGATGAAATACATAGGTTTACAAAAGTGCAGCAGGACGGTCTCCTGCCTTTTGTTGAAGACGGGACAGTGACCTTGATCGGCATCACTACAGAAAACCCCTTCTTTTTCCTGACCAAAGCCCTGATTTCCCGTTCAAATGTCTTTGAATTCAAACCGCTAACAGAAGATGACCTGAAAAACATCCTCGACCGTGCACTCCTGCATGTGAAGGATTCTTTCAAGATTGCAATCAACATGGATGATAAGGTACGGACTGTCCTGCTAAGTCAAGCATCAGGGGATGCAAGAAGGCTCATCAATATACTGGAGCTGCTCATTGATTTCGACAATCAAGGGACACAAGACATTTCAGTCCTAGATATTGAAAAAGTCTCACAGAAAAAAGCCATTTCCTATGACAGGGAAGATGACAAACACTACGATACGATATCAGCATTCATAAAATCAGTCCGCGGAAGCGATCCAGATGCTGCCATCTACTGGGCTGCAAAAATGCTTGAGGCAGGAGAACCACCGGAATTCATACTGCGGAGACTTGTGATACTAGCGGCAGAAGACATAGGCAATGCGGATCCTACAGCCTTGATTCTTGCCAATAGCGCCTTTGAAGCCAGCAGATACATAGGCATGCCTGAAGCACGTATCATCATGAGCCAGGCAATCACCTATTGTGCCTGCGCACCGAAAAGCAACGCTTCCTACCTCGCTATAGATAAAGCGTTAGAGGATATAAGAAACAACATTGTTCATGAGGTGCCTAACCATCTTCGCGATTCCAATTTTTGGAACAAGACAAAACTCAGGCATGGCACAGGATATATCTATCCTCATGATTCCCCTTATCATTATATCAAGCAAGAATATCTGCCCAGTGACAAGAAATACTATGAACCAGGAGACCTTGGGTTTGAAAAAAAGATGAAAGAAAGGCTGAAATTCCTGAACACCCTCAAATCAGAAAATGATAACAGGAAATGAGAACAGGGGAAAACTCCTCAAGTCATTCCTTGGTTACACGACCAAACGTTTAGTGCCAATAAACAAGAGAGACACATAAAAATAAAGACCCGCACGAACATCCAGCACCTGAGTTTTTTTGAATCCTTTTAAGGAAACAATTGGTGCCCTCATCGACATTTTAGCGATTCCCACTGAAGGGCCTTCACACCATGCCGCCATATAGGGCCCGGATATTTAATCCATAGAATAAAAAAACATTCAAATGGAGCCTGTGCATGCGGGCTGAATGATAATAATACAGCTTCCCTGCCATGTCAAATCAAAATCAAATTCCAGCCTCTGCAAAAAAAAAGCGGTCCTGGAGGGGAACCGCTTTAGCAAAAAAATCTCAATACATCGGATTACATCATGAAAATCCTTTGTACTTATTATAATTCAAAACAAAATTGATGATACCCTCTGCAATGGCATTCGCCACGACACGAAGGTAGGCGTCATCCTTCATCAGTTTTTCTTCCCTTGGATTGGAAAGAAACCCTATCTCTGTAAGAATTGAAGGGACCATCACTCCTTCAAGCACATAAAATCGTGCGCTCTTCACTCCCCTGTTCAAAGTACCACTCGGAAGGTTCTTCTGATAGCCTGCGGTCACACTCTCTGCCAACATCTGGCTCTGTCTTATCAATTCAGCGTCAAGCATTCCTGAAAGGACTTTGCTCACTATGCTCAAATCTTTCTTCTCTACTGCAAAATAACCATTTTCCAAAGCAGACACAGCTCGTGCTGAGTCATCCGAAGGATTACTACTTAAAAAATAGGTTTCATAGCCGGATGCCTTGCCGTCCCTGCTGATATTTGCATGGATACTGATAAACACACCATGCTTGGATTTTTTTACTAGATCATTTGCCATCTTGGTCCTGTCAGCCAGACTGACATATTGGTTATTGGCAACACGTGTGGTTATCACTTCCACATCAGGAAGCTTCTGTGCTAACACCTGACGCACCATATCAGAAACCTTCATGACAACCATTTTCTCACGTAATCCAGTTACGCCCACTCCACCTGGATCTTGCCCCCCATGTCCAGGATCAAGGACAATATATTTAAGCATGTGATCTATGCTCTTATATACTTCTTCAACTTTAGTATCCTGCTGTATGAGAACACGTGGTAACTTATCAACCTTATCCTTTTGTGCCTTCTCTACCAAGTCCTGACTGGAGTCCTCATTCTTTTCAACCTTTTTTTCAGTATGGAGGATGACTTCCTTTTTATCTAATGCAAGAGCAGGTTCATATTCCTGGAGTTCCTTGAAAATGAGAGTGTATTTATCAAGTCCGATCTTCTCCATGAGGACAGGAATACTTGAAACAGGAAAGTAGACTCCCCCCTTGTGCATAAGCGGTTTTTCAGTTGAATAAGCAAGCTCAGAATTGCATGAGAATGAATTATTATCAGGCATGATTTGAATGAGTTTTTCATCATTTTGGAGGACTGCTTTTCGTGTTATCCTGTCGAAATCATAAAGAAATTTCCCTGCTCCTGCCAATGCATAAAGAGGGACATAATCCTTACCATCCAACCTGACAACAGGAATTTCCTTTTGCGAACCAAAAGGGTCTTGGACAACTGCCGACAAGGCAGCCTGGGATACGGTCTGAACAAGAAGGACCGTTAGAAGAGATAGAAACAGTGTTACTCTTTTCATGCTCATATCCATTTATTGAGATTCTGCTGATTAAGTTATCGGAAATGGGATATGGCATTCTTTAATGAGGGGTATTTTTAGTTTTGACCATCCCTGAACTTATCGAAGCAAGACAATATCTTTCTTCAGCATTCCTCTATAATACCGATAAATTAGCAAAGCCCTCTTTACATACAGATATAGCGTTCTGGGCTAAGGAGACGTATCTTTGAAAAGACTCATACTTCTCATACTACTCATTTCCCTCCCCCTTCTTGCCAAAGAAGTGACATTTGAATGGAAATTCAACCTTGGAGAAAACCTACATATTGAAAAATTCACGCGCCAGAGCATCATAAAAGACGGAATACTAGCCAGGCAGAGAGACATAAAAGACCTGGTAGTACTCACACCTATCCGCATTGAAAAAGGGAACTATCCCCTCGTGGGAATTTATAGGTCATATGAAAAAAACTCAGCGGAAGGGAAAACATCCTATGCCCTAACTGAAGAGGAACCGTTGCATTTCTCAGTGTCAAACAATGGCATCTACACAATTCCAACAGGAGAACTGCTTCCGACCATAAGAAACATCCCTGTCTTTCCACGTCAGAACGTGAAGCCTGGGGACATTTGGACAGCTCTAGGTCTTGAAATTTTCCCTTTTGATCCCCCAGTGGAATGCCCGGTAAATGTTTCTTATCAATACCTCGGAGAAGAAAAACAACTTGGGAAACAATGTTCCAAACTTTCCTTTTCATACACAATCAACCATTTCAACAACACAGCAAATCCAGAGGTTCCTTACAAGTTTGCAGGATACTCCTACTCCACACTCTGGCATGACACAAAAACGGGGCTCCCTGTTGCAACAGACAGCGTTTATTCCATCATGTTTTTTTATAGGAATGGGACTGTGATTGAATACAGCGGGGAGCTTGATGGGACATATTACACACAAAAAGCCGTATCTGCTGCAACAAAAAACAAGTTACGTGATACGATTGAAAAGACCATAGGTCCTTCATCAGAAATCACCATTAAGACAAACACGACAGGTGTAGTCATCAGTCTTGGAGAAGTCTTCTTTGATTTTGACAGTGCCACTTTAAAAAAGGAATCCTATCCATTTCTGGACAAGATATCAGACCATCTTCGACAGAACAGAAAATACGAAGTGATTGTTGAAGGTCATACAGACAGCACTGGGGAAGAGCGATACAACCAGATACTGTCCGAACAGAGAGCAAAAACGACTCTTGACTATTTCCTCTCTAAGAAAAGCATTGACGAGAAAAAGGCATCCTATATTGGCAAAGGCAAGAATTCACCTGCCTATCCTAACAACACCCCTGAAAACAGGAAACGGAACAGGCGTGTTGACATCATCATAAAGCAGGAATAGGAGCATAAAAATGACTGAAATCACTATCACATCATCAAAAAGAAATAAATTCATTGACGGACCACGTTCAAGGAAGGTGACAGTCAATGTCCTCGGATAAAAAACTGAGAATAGACATACTCTGTTCCATGATCCTCTTGCTTCTATCTGTTGCTCCTACACTAGGCGAAGGAAGTGATATTACAAATCATGCAGATCCAAATTCATTCTTTGGAAGGTATTGCCTCTACTACATCAATCAACCCCCAGTCTACTATGCGGAAGATTTCTACGAGCTCTATGCCCGACGCAGCTATTACGGTGAAGAAGAGATCAATCTCAATATCCTTTTCATGCAAGGGGCATTACAAGCTCCCTATAGACCTGCCTATAAATCACTTGTTCCTATCCATACGGAACGTGAGCATGAAAAATACAGGAATCTCCTAAAAATGCATGCGAATGTCAGGATACTCCAGGACTATCTCTATCTCGGTAGGATCTATGACATGCAAAAAATATATTTCTATCACGAACCATTCCAGGAAGACCTTATAAAAAGCCTACAAAGGGCTGAATACTATTACCTTCTAGCAAGAGACTACTGGACTGACGTTAAAAGACATGCTGTAGATGCTTATGTCATGAAGGATATCCGAATTCCTATTGATCATCTTGAGGATGAGATGCGATTCATTGTACAAAGGGATGTTGACTGGCAGTTTGACAGGATCATAGCTGTCCATCTTGCAAAGGTCAGGGCTCATCTTGAAAGTCTTGGTGCTGTCAACAACCAAATTCCCTAACCTGTCGATTACAAATTCAGAAATTCTTGACTTTCCTCCTATTAATAAGTTTATTTGGTATAAGGAAAATAAATAGCCATGAGTAATTACAACATACTAGTCGTTGATGATGAAGAGATCATTCGGGATCCGGTGAGCACACAGCTTCAGAAACATGGTTACACAGTCCAGACTGCTGTAGATTATGATGATGCCATAAAAAAACTGAATAAAAACTCCTTCGACCTTGTCATAACAGATATCAGCATGGCGGGTTCTGCCGTGACTACAGGTGGTAAAAGGGATACCCAAGGTATAGAAGTCCTACAATATTGTAAAAGAAATTTTCCAGATATCATAGTCATCCTTTTGACAGGAGTAGGCACGGCCCGACAAGCCATTGAATCCATACAAAAAGGCGCATACGACTATATCAACAAACCCTTTGACAGTAAAAAACTTATCTTCACAATCAAGAAAGCGCTTGATGAAAGGGAAAAACTGAGAAATAGCTTTACCATACAGAATGTGGTGCAACGAAACCTTTCAGAAAACTTCGTATTTGCCAGTACGGAAATGCTAAAAATCCACGATCTCATTGAAAGAGTCGCTCCTTCAGATGCAGGTCCCATTCTCATACGAGGTGAGACTGGAGTCGGAAAAGAGGTTGTAGCAAAAAGCATACATAACTTGAGCAAACGGAAAGATCAGCCTTTTTTGGAAATAAACTGTACAGCTATCCAGGAGAAACTCTTGGAAAACGAACTATTCGGACATGAAAAAGGATCTTTCACTGACGCCAAAGAGACAAAAAAGGGTCTTTTCGAAATTGCTTCTGATGGGACCCTGTTCCTTGACGAAATTGGTGATATCGATCTGAATGTACAAGCCAAGCTTCTCAAGGTCCTCGAATCAAAAACATTCTTCCGTATTGGTGGGACTCAACCAATACAGACCAACACAAGGATCATTGTTGCAACAAATAAAAACCTTGAACAAGCAATCAAGGATAAAACATATCGCGAAGACCTTTACTATAGATTGAAAATGATAAACCTGAATATCCCTCCCCTGAGGGAAAGGAAAGAAGACATCATCCCTCTGACCCTTTATTTTATGAAACAATTCAACAAGAGATTCGCAAAAAATTTCCAGGATATACACGAACATGCATTACACATATTAAAAGAATATTCCTGGCCTGGCAATGTGAGGGAATTAAAGAATATGATCGAAAGGATCATCCTTCTTGAAGAGGACACCTCCATCAAAGTCCGGCATCTTCCTATGGAAATGTTCCATGACCTGTTTCCAGAAAAAAAAGAGTCTCCTTCGGAAGAATCAGACATACCTGTACAATCACAATCACCAGCAGTAACAGATAAAACAACACCAGAAACAGTAATTATTGAAAAACAAGGGGACACAGAGACATTTGTCTCATTGGAAGAGATGCAGCGCCTTTATATGCTGAAAGTCCTCAAATCCACAAAAGGAAATAAGGTGAAAGCCGCGGAAATTCTTGGCATCCACAGAAAAACATTATGGGACAAGATCAGAAATGGTTCATCAGAAGCAAAATAACACACTGACGATTTTTTTCTGATTAAGTTTGGTTCAGTTCTGGGGTTTCTTTTTGGGGATGATTAGGACCTCTTAAAGATTGCTGATATTCTGGCTTATATGATCAATCTCTTCCTTGCTATAAAGTTTCCCCCTACCAATTCCTTTGCACGCACCTTCAACTTTCTCACGCCAGGCTCGAGGAGTAAGGCAGATTTCCCAAAAAGGCCATGTCCTACATTGGGGAGGTCTGACTTCGTAGATCGTACATTTCCCATCTTTCAAAAAAAGACAATCTTTTGTAAAATCCTTGATTACAATATTTTGTCCTTTTCTGACCGTATATTGATTCTTGAAGTCCTCTTCAGAAATTTTCAGAAAAGCACTAATTGCGGAAATGTCATCAGCTGAAAGATAGACATATCCTTCCTCTCCAGGCTTGCACCTGCAACAGTCTCCACACCCTGTACATTCAAAACGTATACCATTCTTATACCATTTCTCTCTGCTCACTTCTGACTCCTTGACTTCATATATTTTCTAAACTCATCCTCAAAATTCGGCGTAAAAACACCTTTCCCTATTGTGTTTCTTATCTCGCCGACAGACCAAAATCGCACACTGTCAATTTCAGATTTCTGAAAAGTGAATTTCCGTTTGTTTATCCTGACCAAATACGTATGAACCAATTCCCTTTCCTTATCACTCTGCATGACATACGAATACAGGAATTTGACATGCTTCGCTTTCAGCTCAAGGCCTAATTCCTCTTTTGCTTCCCTGAAAAGGGCTTGAAAAACGCCTTCCCCAAAGTTGACATGCCCCCCAACAGAAGTATCCCATTTACCAGGCTGGATATCCTTATTCATGGATCTTTTCTGGAGCAACAAATATCCTTGAGGATTGACGACAATCAGATGTACAACCTTGTGCAAAAGAAAGGATTTCCCGTTGTGACAGATTTTACGAGGAGCTCTCCCACAAGTCTTGCCAGATTCATCCACAACTTCAAACCATTCAGCTTTTGGATGAACAAAACGAAATACCAGATTTAGCAAAAACGGAAGCTTCAAAGAAATAACCTCATCAGTCCTTGTACATGATCATGTCAAAAACCATAATAAGCCAAAAAACTACTGCTATCAAAACCTTCCGCTTTCTATCCTGCTGCAATTACTTCTTGAGCCTTATCCACTTGATGTGGAAAAAGCGTTCCAGGGACTTTCTCTGATCCCAAGGCCACATTCACCATGTGACGCGCACAACTCATAAAATTACCATGGCAATACTTTTTTTTCATCCCTTCTGCTACTGAAGGCATATTTGCCATCTTATCGTTAAAAAAAGGACATTTAGCTATACAATCACAATCAGCCATATTCTACCTCCATTATTTTATAGTATTCTATAATAAATATAACATCTACCATTTGATAAATCCAATATTTTAAAACTAAATTCCAACCATGCATGAAGTTGAGTAAAAATATATCGCTTTGGATTCAGGTATATTTTTATAACCAGCGGGTCATGACCCGCTGGTTATATGCCTTTACATGTAAAATCCCATTCCCTTCAATATCCTGTATAAGAGGTTCAAAGGCAATCCCACAACATTAAAATAATCTCCTTCTATTTTCTTGATGAACATCGAAGAGAAATCCTGGATACCGTACGCACCTGCTTTGTCCATTGGTTGGTGTGTACGGATATAATTCGAAATTTCCTGTTCGGTCAGTTTGTCAAAAAACACCTTGGTCTTCTCTATGGCTGTTGCGATTTTTGCTCCCTTAATAAGACATATCCCAGAAAAAACAATATGAGTCCTGTTATTCAAAAGCCTAAGCATCTCAAAGGCATGGGCTTCATCATCAGGCTTCCCCAATATCCTGTTCTTACAAAAAACCAGAGTGTCAACACCCAGTATATATCTGTCTGGAAAATCCGAAGCTATTGCAAGAGCTTTCTTCCTGGCATTGTGCTCAACCGTAGCAGAAGGAGACTTCAACGTCTCCTCCTCTACATGAGCAGGAATAGCTTCAAAAGGGATTCCTACTGTCTCTAAAAGGTGTTTTCGTCTGGGCGATGCAGAAGCAAGGATGATCTTATCTTTCAACATTCACTCCTACAAAAACAGTACGTCCTCCGCGTTTCACAATAAAAAGATAGGACCCCTTGCCTTTTGACTGACTCACAACATCCTTATACTCTGTTAGTGATGTGATAACCGTATTGTTTATCTTGACTATGACATCTCCAACAGAAAGTCCTGATTCGGACGCTATGCTCGATGATTCAATTTCTGTAATGACCACCCCGCTCTTCTGCTCTTCTGGTATCTTGAATTTTGAGCGAAGGTCCGTGGAAATATTCATGGCAGTCATACCTATCCAAGACTCGCTGGATTCTCCCACACCTGCCATTGCAGAAAAACCGTCAGAAGGCATCTCCTGCACAATCACGTGAAGAGTCTTTTCCTTTCCATCTCTGATGACCTTCACAGAAACGTTCCTGCCAACAGAAGTATCAGCAACAATATTCCTTAATTCATCCACACCTTTCACATTCTTTGAATCGAACTGAAGAATGACATCTCCCTGCTTTAAACCAGCCTTATCAGCAGGTCCATCCTTCTGGACATCTGCAACAAGAATTCCCGAATGGGGGTTGAGCCCAAGTGGCTTTGCAATATCTTCTGATAAGTCTTGAATGAAAACTCCTAACCACCCGCGCGTCACTTTACCTTTGATTTTAAGTTGATCAACAATATGTTTTATCATGTTCACAGGAATGGCAAATCCGATTCCAACATTACCTCCACTAGGTGCGACAATGGCAGTATTGATCCCAATAATTTCACCATTTATATTGCAGAGAGGCCCCCCGCTGTTTCCTGGATTTATGGGCGCGTCTGTCTGAAGAAAATTCTGATAACTGTCCGCACCACCAAGTTCAACCCTGTTCCGTCCTTTGGCACTGATGATGCCCACTGTGACAGTCTCATTCAAACCAAAAGGGTTTCCAATAGCAATGGCCCAGTCACCAACCTCGACTTCATCAGAATTTCCCAAATCAACTGAAGTAAGGTTTTTTGCATCTATTTTCAGGACTGCAATATCCGTTTTAGGATCAGTCCCTACAATTTTTGCCTTATGTTTTGTCCCATCTGCAAGAGTCACCATGATTTTTGTGGAATTCCTGACTACATGGAAGTTTGAAATAAGATAACCATCATCACTGATGATGAATCCCGTACCAAGAGATCGTTCTTGCCGTTCACGTGGAACATCAAAAAATTGTCTGAAAAGGTCGTCATTTCCAAAAAACCTGTAAAAAGGATCATTCGGATCTATCATATTCTCTGAACGAATCACAGTCTCGCTACTGATATTGACAACTGCCGGAGTGACTTTTTTTGCAACAGCCCTGAATGCATTCTGGACAGCGATAGCATCAGCGACTGGTTGCGCTACAAGGTTGGAAGCAACCATCAAGACCAGAAAAAACAGGACACAACCTTTCCATGCAGATACCATGCTATCAATAGAAATATTTTTTTTCATAGTGTTCATCCTCCTTAAAAACTCCGAAATTCCTAGATGCGCATTTTTTAATAATGAACAGTACTCACTGGATAAATCAGGGATTTGATATATCCAGCATGTATCAAATAACAACACCAGGATGAACATTTTATGAAGTCATTTCCTTGACTGGCAGGCGTTTGACATTGACAATCCCATCCCTGTTTAAACTGAGCAAAAATCCCTTATAAAAAATCCTTTTTCCCATTCGAAAACGCATGATGATGTTTACAGGATAATTCCTCCGCGCAGGAAGTTTCTTAACGGTTCCCTTGTGGACAGACCATACTGTAGCATCTGGATCATCCATCCTGACAAGCAGATCGTTTATGTTGTACCGTGAAATATCATTGATGGCATGTATCATGTGAAAATAATCCCTCAACATTCCTGAATTGAGGGTAACGTCTTTGACATGGCAGTAGACTCCTGTCTCGTTCGCCTTTCCCTCTGAAATATCCATAGGCTGACTTGCAGTAAAAATATTCTTGATAGATGGATCAAGACGTGATGGATCCACAAAATAAAAGGACTCCCTCAAATCACCGACTTTCAGGAAATGGGATGGGCCGTAGATCATTGTCTGAAAATCAAAAACAGTCCTCCTGAACCTTTTTGCCATGTATTCCTTGATTCCATCCTTCAACCTATCCTTGAACATGTAGGCAACAATAACGATCAGGATGAACTGCGCTGTGAAATTCCCGTATTTCCAATTGGCCAATGCAGACAAAGCCATAAAAACGAACATCGCTATTCCTGCTGCTACTGCAAACCAGATATTCTGGAATGTCTTTTCCATATCGGTCCTTGCAACTTTCAAAAATAAGGGGTTGGACACATATTTCTTCAGCAAGCTGAACCTGTAAATCCAGTCCTCATTATGCCCCTCTTCTTCAACGACAGTGGAATAGCCTTTTTTCTTCCTGTATTCAGTCTCACTGCCGATCATCCTGATCAATTTTTTCCGTACTGGAAAAAGAAGAACTCGCCTGTATTTGTCGATCGCCTCTATGATATTGAAACACATTTTTTCTATCAACAGACTCAGGTATTCATCAACATACTTGTAGGTCTGGATAATTTCAAAATGCTCTCCATGAAAAACCTCAAGTTTTGAAAAAACAGACTTGAACGCATCTGATGCAGTTGTAACATAAGTAAGAAAAGAATCTATGGTCTGCATGATTCTGACAGTTTCTTTTCCATCCTTTATAAGCGGCCAAACAGGTTCAAGAAACTCCCTCCCTGAACTTTTCAGGATATTTGCAAACATCTTTAAACTATACTTAAAACGTCGCATTCCGCTTGGCTCATAATTTTTTATAAGAGAATCCATGTTTTCAAGAAGACGGCCAAAAGGAGAAGCCTCTCCACCTACAAGAGAATCCAACCTAAATTCAGGGGTTTTGAGTCGAATATAGTTTTGAAGGTTATGATAAAATGACTGTTTAGTAAACGTCCCTTCATTGATACCCAAGGAGTTTGGAACAAAGAAGAAAGTCTCAACCCTGTAGTGTGATACGCTTTCAGTATTATCAAAACCATATCCCAGCTTGAGTTCTAGCCTGAATCTGTCATGTACGAGGAAATCATCCTCTATACCTGTATATCCCATGTCTTTATCCATAATATTGATAATATTAGCCCAACATAGCTGAAAAGTCAATATTATCCTTCGATATAAAAAATTTGACATAATTTCAAAAGGGAAGTATATTTTTTATATATTTCACCTATTTAACGGCGGTAAAAATGCCTGAAGCACCCATTCATGACAACAACACTGCAATTCCACACAATACCGTTCCTCAACCAAAAGCCATCCGCTTTTCCCTAAAATGGCAGTTTACGGCAATTATCTCTCTGACGATTGCTGTCATCACATTCAGCATAAGCCAGATCATCTTTTCCCAACAGATAAAAGTCCTTACTGAGGACGTAAGGATTCAAGGTTATCTCATCGCAAAAAACCTGACTTCCATAGCGCAAGAAGCACTGACAACATACGACGATCTCCCTATCTACAATGCCATATCAGACATAAAAAAAGAAAAATATATTGAAGCCGTTTTCCTTCTCAATCCAAAAGGGATTGTATTAGCCCACTCAGACATCTATGAGAAAGGGAAAAAATACGACATCAAAACCTATTATGTAAACCAAAAAGACGGACAACTTGAACCAAACCTTGTCAAAAACAAGGAGAACACGTTTTTTGATTTCGCCATGCCCGTCTATGCCTATTTTCCAACAAAAAAACTT
The DNA here is from genome assembly GCA_020722765.1 of Brevinema andersonii. Taxonomy (GTDB): domain Bacteria; phylum Spirochaetota; class DYKD01; order DYKD01; family DYKD01; genus DYKD01. The sequence goes on from DYKD01000001.1 coordinate 32,989, forward strand.
CTAGCAAACGTGCATATCCTTATCAATAAGAAAATAATTGATAGCAAACTGTCCCAAGCCAAGGCTATTGTATTCATACTTATTCTTATTTTCTTAGGTCTTGGAATTGCCAGTTCCTTTTTCATTGCGGATTTTATCACACGACCCATCATGAAAATAGCGGATGGAGCAAAAATCATTGGGCAAGGGAATCTGGAACACAAGATTGACATCAAACGTGCAGATGAGTTGGGACTTTTGGCCAATCAATTCAACAAAATGACAGCAGAATTGACATTAGCCCAAGGTCGGTTGATCGAACAACAGCGTATGGAATACTCACTAAAAATCGCAACTGACATACAGAATTCACTTCTCCCCCAGACCTATCCTGAACTTCCAGGAATCTCTTTCGCTTCCTATTACAAATCCGCAAAAGAGATCGGTGGAGACTACTACGACGTTTTTTCAATTGATGAGAACCGCGCAGGAATCGTCATCGCTGACGTTTCTGGAAAAGACGTTCCTGGAGCTATGGTCATGGTCATGGCACGCGCCATTATAAAGTCACAGGCCAATACAGGTTTGGACACACGGGAAACTCTTGTACGAACGAACCAGCAGCTCTATCAGGATATAAAACCTGGGATGTTCGTTTCTGCGTTCTATGGAATTTTTGATGTCCGTACAAAAAACCTTGAATACACGAATGCTGGGCATGACCCGCTGATTGTTTACAGGGCAGCTACAAAGACAACTGAAAAATTCGGTGAACGTGAAGGCATGGCACTTGGTGCGAAAAAGAACAAGTTCTTCACTGAAAAAGTGGTAAAAAAATCATTGACTCTCAACAAGGGAGACATGATAGTCCTATACACGGATGGAATCCCTGAATCAATAAACGAGAAACGCGAGATGTATGATTTTGAAAGATTCCACGAAGTCATACGCCAGAATGGCCACTTGCCAAATGAGGAGTTCATCAAAAAACTCATGGATTCAATACATTCCTTCATTGGTAATGCAGAACAATTTGACGACATAGCCATAACAACACTCAAAGTCCTATAGGAAAACAGAAACAAGAGGAGCAGTCATGGATCAGGAAAAAAGCATCAAGATTGACATTGTCAAGGAGACGATAAACGGGAACAACCTGGCAGTCATCTGCCTGAACGGATACGTAGATTCCTATAACTCCCAACATTTCCAGAACACCATAATGGGGCTCATCAAGGAAGGCACAAAAAACCTGATCATTGATGCTGGCCTTCTTTCCTATGTAAGCAGTGCGGGAATAGGTTCCTTTATGGCCATTTCCAGGAAACTTGATGATGAAGAAGGAAATCTCATCATCTCCAACCTTAATAACAAGGTATTGGAAGTATTCAATCTTCTCGGATTCACAAGTTTCTTCAAGATTGTTGAAAACAGGGAGAAGGCAAAAACAGAGCTGGCTGCATTGCTAGGAGTAAACTCAGGTTCTGGTGGAACCGAATCGAGCATCCCAGAAAGTATTGCAACTGCCGCTGTCATGAATGAAATCATCTTCCCCTTGGTTTTTTCATGTCCCAAATGCGGAAAGAAATTGAAAGCTATGAAAGCCGCAAGATATAAATGCATAAACTGCCAGAATATCATCTCCATTGATCAACAAGGTAATGTCAAGTAGGGCTATATGCTGAAAAAACACCAGGAAAAGACATTTACTGCGTTTAAATGTGCTGAACCTGTTTAAGGACTTCCTGTAAAATCAGTCTTCTTCAACGACAAAAGTTCCAGAAATGACAACCACTTTCCCTTTATAGATGAAAGAAATACCACCAGGAACATGTTCGATCCTCATAAGGCCATTCCACTGTCTGATAACACTTCCATCAGCGCTATAGAGGGTGATTGTCCTTTTAAGACCTGTCAACTGGGAGTTGAGGTGTTTGAAATCCTGTTGCCATTTGGCACAGGAAAAAGAAAGCATGATAAAAACTGAAAAAAGAAAAATCACACGTTTCATATAGGTTCCCTCTCCACTACAAAGTTATGGATAACTGAAAATCAATCATAAAATTCATCGTAAATTAAAAGACTGAAATCCAAGGCACGGGCAGAATGTGTAATCTTACCTACTGAAATATAATCAACCCCTGCCTCAGCGATATCCTTGATCGTGTGATGGCTGACATTGCCTGAAACTTCAAGAGGTTTAAGACCATCTGTGATTTGGACAGCTTTCCTGATATTGTGAAGATTGAAATTATCCAACATAATCAGATCAACGGGAAGCCGAAGGGCCTCCCTCAACTCATCCAGATCCTTGACTTCAATTTCAATCAGGATATTCTTCGGTTTCTGCTTATAAACACTCATAACTGCCTTGGTGATGCTTCCTGCAGCAATGATGTGATTTTCCTTGATCAGTATCCCGTCAGCAAGATTAAGACGATGATTCACAGCACCACCGACAGTAGTTGCCCACTTTTCCAGATACCGCATTCCTGGCAAAGTCTTCCTTGTATTGAGCAACCTGACTTTTGTACCTTTTATCAGCGTGCATAGTTTGTGGGCTTCTGTAGCTACACCAGAAAGACGCTGCAACACGTTCAAGGCGATACGCTCAGATTGAAGTATGGAAGTCGTCCGGCCTTTTAATGTACAAATGACTTCCTTATCTTTAATCTCATCCCCATCCTTGAAATGCATCTTGATCATGATTCCCTTGTCACGCAGATGGAAAATATCCTTCAATATTTCTATTCCAGCAAGAACGCCAGACTCTTTCGCAATAATCTTAGCTATGACAATTTTATTGTTTTTAGCAGTGAAACGAGTTGTCAAATCATTGTCAGTTTCATCTTCCTTGAATAATCCTTTTAAAAAAGCCTTATAATCATAAACATAACTGTTCTTATTCAGTATTGAATGAAGGACTATCTTCATCATTAACTCCATTTTAGACTAAAAGCCATTGAATCCAGTATTCTTGACAATTGGTGTTATTATAATTAAATTTAAATATAAAATCAATATTACAATAATCCAACCCATTCAAAGTTGGTTGAAGGAGCACTATGAAACAAAAACTATCAATCCTATCACTCATCTTGCTGTTTACGTGGATTCCCATGACATTTGCAGGAGTCATCATCAAGTCAACGATGGGGCAAGTCGTTTTCCAGAAAGCAGGAACACAGAAATGGGAAAAAGCCCGGATAAACACAATCTTGAACAAAGGAGACCTACTCCTGACAAAAGCAAAGTCTTCTGCTGTCATCATATTTTTAGACAACACAGGAATGGTCTCCCTCTCAGAAAACTCCAAACTTCTGATCTCTGAAAATGAGAAGAAAACCGACAAGACCCCCTCCTTCCTCCTATTTCTTGGTAATATCAAAGGGAAAATAACCAAAAAGCAGGATACCCCTATAGACTTTGCTACACCAACAGCAGTTGTTGGAGTACGTGGCACAGAATTTGTAATCGCTGTTGCGGAAGAAGGCACAGCCCGTGTTGGTGTTGAAGAAGGCGTTGTAGCGGTCGCAGGTCTTTCCAGTGAAGTGACTTTGAATGCAGGCGAGGCATCCACAGTTCCCTTGGCAGGAGAACCTGAAGACAAGGTCGCCTATTCAAGCAAGGAAGACTTTGCATCATGGCTCAATTCTACAAAACAGTCTGTCAAAGGGAAAGAGAGGGAAGTTCTTGAACGTGTGGAAAAAGCACTTGAATACAACTATTCCCAGATCGACCTGTTGCAGGAACAAAGCGAAGCCAACATAAAACGCGTGGAAGCGCTCAAAGCTGAACGTGCAGACCTTCTGGCAAAAGGTGATCCTGCAGGTGCTGAAAACAAAGGAAACGAAGCGCTCTCCTTGATTGGTGAAAGGACCCGTATCATACTACAGTCACATAATATCGATTTCAAGAACCAAGCCATCATGGAGATTGGTACACGCATCGCAAAAACAACAAAGAAAAACAAGGAGATACAGACCAAATACTCCACAATCAAAAAGAGATTCGACCTATACCATTCCAAATTCATCCTTACAAAACAAAAGAAAGGGTGCCTTTCACTATAACCAGGAGGATATCATGAAAAGAAAAATCATTTTTACAGTAGCGGTGGCAGTTCTTGCCCTGACGCTTTTCAACTGCACAGGGAAACCTGATAAGACAATTTCAAGTTTTGCGGATGCGGTTAATGCAAATAAGGTAGCAGATGCTGGAGCGCTTATCTCTGAGACTGCTACAAAATATGATGACCTAAAAAACAACAACTGGTCAGGTTTACAGGCATCCATTGATAATTGGAGACAAGCTGGAAATATGTCCTTTACAGGACTTTCCTCGACAGAATCCGGAGACAACATCATTGTCAATGGGACTTACGTCAATGACTTAGGTTCAAAACCCACCATTTTTACAATGGTCAAAGAGAGTGACTTCCTCTTCCTTTTCTATTCATACAAGATCAAGGAATGGCGCTACGACGAAAACAGCAATGGCGCAGCAACTGACGATGGTTTCCAGATCAATAAGATCCAGGAATAAGAATCAATGACAACCCAGCAACGTGTCCTGACCATCATACTCATCTCACTCATAGGCTTATCACTTATTGTCAGCGTGTTGAGTATTTTTACGACTGAAAAAAACGCGCAAGTTTCCAGACTGAAACAAGCCTTAAGTTCAGACAAACTGACTGCCAACAAACCCGGTATTGCCATTGTGCCTGTCTATGGTGTCATTGAAATGTCACAAGACCGAAGTTTCATGAACACATCGTATGGTAGTGATTCCATCTGTGACATGCTCGATTCCATAGGTAAAAACAAGAACATCAAGGCGATTGTCCTGAGAATCAACAGTCCTGGTGGGACCATAGGTGCTGTGCAGGAAATCTATCAGAAAATAGAAGAACTGAAAGAACAGGGAGTCAAAGTGGTGGCTTCCCTGGGAGACGTTGCTGCTTCAGGCGGATATTATCTCGCCTGCACTGCTGACAAAATCTATGCAAATCCTGGAACACTTACAGGCAGTATAGGAGTCATCATGTCTTCTGTTGAATTCAGTGAGGCGCTGGACAGATTCGGAATAAAAATGAATGTCATCAAAAGTGGCACACACAAGGACATCCTCTCCCCATACAGAAAAATGACAGAAAAAGAACAGCTCATCCTGCAGTCCTGTATCAATGACTCCTACTCACAGTTTGTCGGTGTGGTAGCCCAGCACAGAAAAATGTCCATGTCCAGCCTAAAAGAAATAGCAGACGGCAGGATATTCACTGGTCGTCAGGCGAAAAGCGTAGGGCTGATCGACGAGACAGGAAACCTGGACAGCGCGATTGCTGCAGCAGGGAACATGACTGACTTGGGGGACAAACCATACATCTACACAGAACAGGACTTCCTGCTGAACAATATCATGAAACAGTTACGTGTCTGGTTTGACTATAAGAATATGATCAAGTCAGCTTTCAATGGTGGGATCCCTAAAATCGAATTCAGATATGTTCCTTAGGATGGATGACGCGTGACCATGACAACAATCATTGATCTTTGGTTCAATACTGAAAAATGGGTTTCTGACTCTGAACAGGGAGACAACCGGTCCTTTCTGCCAGTTTTTTTCATTACAGCTCTCCTAATCCCTACCTGTTCCCTTCTTGGAGAAGCTGTCATAAACAGCCATACCACATCTGTTTTTCTCATGGTGCTATCATTCCAATTCTGGTCTCTTGTCCTCTACTTCATAGTCAGTAATTTGATAATCACATCCCTTCTTTATTTCATAGCAACACTCATCCACGAGCAAAACAGCCGTTCACATTCAACCCGTTTTTTCTATGCTTCCATACTCCTATCAGCTACACCCATGGTATTGATTCCTGCGTTAGCCCTCCTATCCCGTTACACAGGCATGGGAACAGGCCTTTTCTCTGTATTCAAATTCGTCATTTTCCTCTGGACGTTTATCATCCAGGTAAGCATCATTAAAAGCATATTCGGATTCACATCAATGAAATCAGCCCTTCTTTATGTAACCTCGATATTAACCCTTCTATCTTTTGATATCCTTCTGATATTCAATTCCCTCTTCAGCATATTCACAAGGCTTTCCTGAAATGTTCAAGACCTTTGATAGGTACATCCTGAAAGAGATGGTCCCTTTTTTCCTTGTCGGATTCAGTTTCTTCAACCTCATTTTTATCATTAACAGGCTTTTGGAAATGATGGACATGCTGATTGTAAAACGCGTAGAAATATCCACTATCCTGAAACTCCTGATAACGATGCTTCCCTTCACATTTGCCATCACAGTTCCCCTGTCAGTACTTGTAGCTGTACTCATGGCTTTTGGGCGGTTATCCTCAGACAGTGAAGTCATTGCCCTCCTCTCAAGTGGTACAAGTTATACAAGAATGCTGTTCATGCCTTTATTAGCTGGTCTGTTCATGAGCCTGTTCATGGTCGCTTTCAACAACTGGGTGCTTCCTGCTGGCAATACGGTATTTAAAAAGACATATATCGAAGTCCAAGCAAGAAAGCCATTCTCACAGTTACAGGAGCACAGGTTCATCAAAATTGGAAATAGGACAATCGGAGTAGACAGGATTGACGAAAAGAAGAATATTCTGGAAAACATTGTGATGTATGATGATAATGCAAGCGGCGCGCTTACCATAACCAGTGCAAGAAAAGGGACCTGGCTTAAGAACGAAAAAGTGAAAGACAGGAACGGCATACTGTACCAATACATGAGGCTCCAGCTGACTGATGGGATAGTCCAGACTTACGAAAGGTTTGCAGCGACAACAGAGCAGCCTGAGTTCCAAGTACAGACATTCAAAAAAATGATTATTGTCATAAAATTCAGGCTTATTGATGATTTTGGAGTCGAGAAATCCGCACGGGAAATGACCATCCCAGAACTGAAAAACGAGATAAAAAAAATGAAAGCGCAAGGTGATTCAAGGATCATAAGAAGACTACAGGTGGAATTCCAAAAGAAGTTTTCCATCCCTTTTGCATCATTGGCCTTCGTCCTTTTTGGGATCCCCCTTGTGATGACCAGAAAAAAAACAGGTGTGGGTTTTGGTCTGGGAATGAGCCTTATTATCATGGTCGTCTATTATCTTTTTCTTTCCTTTGGCGAAAGCTTTGGAAAAAGTGGAAAGATGGATCCTACAAGTGCCATGTGGCTTACAAATTGCATACTATCCGTTGCAGGAATTGGCATCTTGTGGAGGATTTCAAAATGAACCTGATTGACAGATATGTCCTAAGGAATTTCCTGATTCCCCTCCTTCTTGGGTTATTTTTCCTGGTATTCATGATCCATGTCATAGACATATTTGACAGGCTGGATTTTTTCACAAATGCAAAAGCCCCCATCCACAGGATAGCCCTATATTTCCTCTTTAAGAGTCCCTATCTGATTGTCGAGATGCTTCCAGTCGCTGTTCTTTTTGCAGCTGTCTTCAGCCTTGCAGAAATGTCCAAAAACAACGAAACGATTGCTGTGCTTTCCACAGGTGTCAGTTTCTTTAGACTGATAAAACCAATGATTATAACCTCATTCTTTCTTTTTATCATCACGATTCTTTTCAATGATTTCGTAGTCCCCGCAGCAGCTGATGGAGCGGAAAGAACCATGAGCAAAATCACCGCACGGAACAGATCTTTGGATAATTACAGGATACAGAAATACGGTAAGGGTAATACGATATATTTCATGGACATCTTTAGGGCCTCTGATCTCAGTTTCAATGGGCTTGTCCTCATCAAAAGAGATGCCAACAACGACATCCTTCTGAGGATTGATAGCCCGCAAGGACAATGGGACAAGGAAAAGAAGCAGTGGGTTATGACACCAATCACGACCAGATACTTTTCCAACAACATGATTGTCAGGACAATAACAAAAAAAACACAGTTCATCACACTTTCCGAAGGCCCTGAATATTTCAAAAAAGAAGACAAAAACATCCAAGACATGACTATTCTGGAATCATGGAGATACATCCAAAGGGTACAAGCTGGTGGCTTTGGTGCAGGGAAAGAGCTTGTTGAATTCAACTGGAAAATCGCATTCCCTTTTGGTTGTGTCATGATGGTCTTATTAGGTGCTCCCCTCAGCGCTTTTTCAAGAAAGAACATCCTCATCACCAGTTTCCTGCTGGCATTTTTAGGGACATTTGCATACTACCTGATCCTTTATCTTGGATTCTCCCTGGGCAAGAATGAAGTGCTCAACCCCTTTCTAGCAGCCTGGATAGGCAATTTCATCTTTGCAGGAATTTCAGCGTATCTCTTGAAAAGAACAAGGACCTAGTATCAACATGCTCATTGGATTCATGTCCGATTCCCATGACAGCAGGGACAATCTCATTAAAGCCATATCCGTATTCAATGAAAAAAAGGTCACGGCTGTCTACCATGCAGGTGATATAACATCACTTCATGTCTTTGATATCATCCAAGACTTGCATTCCTCCTTTGATGCCGTATTTGGCAATTCCGATATCCAAAAATTCGAATTCATGAAATTCAATGGTGGCAGATTCAATTTTCATCATGGCTCCTATGAATGGGAAAGGGAAGGAAAATCTTTCTTTATGACACACAAGCCGGAAGAAATCACCAAACGCACAGGGGGAAAGAATTTTAACTATATCATTCACGGTCATACACATACAAGTTCAATAAAAATAGAAGGTAAAACTGTTTATATCAATCCTGGAGAAGTGGCAGGCAACCGAAGTGGCAAGGCTACCATCGCTCTTCTGGATATGTCTTCTTCTAAAATTGAAATTATCCAGCTAAAATGACAGAACCAAAAAAGAGAAACATCCTCCTCATCTCACCACCAGTCTATGATTTTGCCACATTTGACCTATGGTCAAAACCTGTGGGACTCCTCTCTTTGGGCAAGGTTTTAAGGGAACAAGGACATCACGTACGACTTGTCGATGCGATGGACAGATATCATGAGGGATTAGAAAATCATACCAGAAACAAGAGTAAAAAATTTGGTACAGGGAAATATGCTTCTGTTGAAATTGAAAAACCACCAATCCTATCCAAGATTCCCAGGACCTATTCCAGGTTCGGTATACCACAAACTGTTTTTGAAGAGGAGATTGGCAGAAGTCCTACGCCGGATCTGATCCTTATCACATCCATGATGACATACTGGTATCCAGGAGTGTTTGAAAGTATAAGAACGGCAAGACGGATCTGGCCCAAGGTGCCTATTGTGTTAGGAGGCATCTATGCCAGACTCTGCACCTCCCACGCCATAAAAAATTCCGGTGCAGATTATGTTTGTACAGAAGCAGATCCTGAAAAGATATTCCCTGTCATCGCGACAGCCCTCAATGACAATACTTTTAATGACGAGTCACAACAGGGGGATAGAAACGAGTGGCCTATTCCAGATTTTTCATTCTATCCCAAGATCCGTTATGGAGTCGTGACAAGTTCTTTAGGATGTCCCTATAGATGTTCTTATTGCGCATCCCCTGCACTCCACAAGGAGTTCAGACAAAGGTCACCAGACAGTGTCATCCGCGAAATCCTCAATTTAAGAAGCAGGCATGAAATCAAGGATATCGCTTTTTATGATGATGCCTTGCTGATCAATGCGGAAAAACATCTGATCCCCATACTTGAAGCATGTCACAAGCAGTATGATGATTTTCAGTTTCATACACCAAACGGACTTCACACAAAAATGATAGATGAGGGGATGGCATCCCTTTTCAGAAAGCATGGATTTAAGACACTCAGGCTGAGTCTTGAGACATCTGACTGCAGACTGCAGCACAGCACTGGGGGGAAAGTGACAAACCAGGATTATATCAAAGCTGTAAAAGCATTACGCAAGGCAGGGTATAAGCAGGAAGAATTGAAAACATACATCATGGCAGGAATGCCTGGACAGGAGTTATCCCATGTCCATGATACGATTGACTTTGTGTTTGAAAATGGCGCATGGCCTTCCATCTGTGAATATTCCATGATTCCAGGATCTGCAGATTGGAAAGCATGGGAAAAGCGTTTAGGCCTAATGGAACTTGATCCTCTGATTCATAACAATACGATTTTTGCAGCAAGCATGGGATGGCTAAGTCTGGAAAATATGGAAGAATTGAAAGTTATGATAAGAGAAAAAGCGACAGACCTTAGAAAATTTTCGGAAGATGGAACTTGGAATTCTTCATCATTGCCCTGATAAACTCAAGATCCTTGTGATATCCTTCCAGATCACCGGGTGTTTCTATGATGAAAGGGATATTTTTAAGCTTTTTATCGTGCAAAATATTATAAAAAAAGTCTTTCCCTATCATTCCCTCGCCCAAATTGGCGTGTTTGTCAATACGTGAACCGCAGGATTTAGCAGCATCATTCAGATGGATCAGCATGAGCTTTTCCAACCCGATAACATCATTAAATTCTTCCATCATCTTAGAATAGCCCCGTGCTGTCTTGATGTTGTATCCAGCAGAAAAAACATGGGCAGTATCCAGACAAATCCCCACCCTTTTCTTGTTTTCCACAAGTTCAATGATTTTTGCAAGCTGTTCAAACTTGAATCCCAAACTCCTACCATTTCCTGCAGAAGTTTCCATAACAAGCTTGGAATTATAACGACGGGTATTATCAATCAGGAAATTCAAACTCTCTGCACAGGTCTTAATAGAATCATCAATCTTGTTTCCTGAATAAAAACCAGGGTGAAAGACAACTCCAACTAGATTGAGTATCTCAGCCCTGTTAATCTCATCCAAAAAACTCCTTTGCGACTTATCCAAAAGTATTTTATCCATTGCTGAAAGGTTAAGAAGGGATGAAGCATGTGAAAAGACCATTTTGATGTCATATACTTGGACATTTTCCAAATATTCATCAATTTCATCTTCCTTCAGCTTGCTGGAGAACCACTGTCGATGGTTCTTTGTAAAAATCTGCATACTGTTGATTTCCAACTGGGCTGCGTATTCAACACAGTTTTGTATACCACCAGCTAATGCCAAATGAGCGCCAATAAACATCGTTTTTCCTTTTCGAGAAGCCCTAATATACTACTTTTTTTCGTAAATTTCAAGGCTTTTGAAGTTAAGTATATAAATAATTAATGAAAATAGAATGAATATTTTATATTTTTTAATTAGCATTATAAGTGTCTTTAAAAAAATATGAATCCACTGTTTCTAGACCTATGCTTTGTTAAACGAATAAAACCGATAAATATGCAGCATTCTCAAATAATCTTTATCTTAATAACTTTCTTCTTACCTAACTTAAATACATGCTCGCCAGAAGGAGCTACAAATTCCAGATCAATGGCCTTATCATCACAGTAAACAGACTTATCCTTAATCAGTTTTCTTACCTCAGTATTTGAACGGGGGTCTCCTACCTTTTCAAACATAGCAACTATAGTATGCAAAGCCGATGTCCAGTCCATCTCCCCTGACAACGGCAAATCATCCAGTTTGATATCCTTGCTTTTGAATTTTTTATTGAATAATTCCTCTTCTTTGATAGCATCCTCATGAGAATAATACTGTGTCACTATCGTCTTCGCTAATTTCATCTTCAGATTCCTGGGATTTTCGCCCTCTGTCATTGCTTTTCTCATTTCTGAAAGATCCTCTTCAGGAACATCCGTCAAGAGTTCAAAATATTTCATAATCAACTCATCAGGGACTGTCATCAGTTTTCCCAAGATGTCTGTCGGGGTATCGTTTATTGAGACATAATTTCCCAGACTCTTGCTCATCTTATCCTTGCCATCCAGGCCTTCCAGCAGAGGCATGGTTATGACAATCTGCTGGTCTTCCTGACCAAACCTTTTTTGAAGGACACGGCCCATAAGCAAATTAAATTTTTGGTCAGTACCGCCAATTTCGACATCTGCTTTCATAGCGACTGAATCATACCCTTGCAGAAAGGGATAGAGAAACTCATGAACACTGATATCAGCGCCAGACTTATAGCGTTTCATGAAATCATCCCTCTCCAAAATCCTAGCGACAGTATACTTGGCTGTCAACTCAATAGCATCTTTCAAGGACATCTTTCCTAACCAGGAGCTGTTATAGACTACTTCTATCTTATTTATATCGAGGATGCGGCCAATCTGTTTCTTGTATGTCTCAGCATTGATCTTCACTTCCTCTTCTGTCAATTGTTTACGTGTCTTTGATTTGCCTGTAGGGTCTCCAATCATACCTGTAAAATCGCCAATAAGAAATTTGACTTGATGCCCTAGATCCTGGAAATGTTTCAATTTCCTGAGCAAAACCGTATGCCCCAAGTGAAGATCAGGCGCAGTAGGATCAAAACCGGCTTTAACAATCAGTGGTCTCCCCTTTTTCATCTTCTCAATCAGCTCATTTTTCTCAATAAGCTCAACAGTCCCACGGGAAATGATTTTCAACTCTTCTTCGAACATGGCATCCTCAAAAAATTTAGATTTCAGAAGATATATTGAAAAGAGTCCTTTGTCAAAACAATCAATTTAAGGAAGAAAAGGTAATGACATCATCGCGGGAGGAACCTTGGGCTGTATCCTTCTTTCTTGGTGATGTCGAACAATATATACCTGATGATGGAAGCTATGCAGGAAAAGGATACTTCGGAATAGTCATCAGCGGAGGAAATATCCATTTCAGGGAAAATACTGCTGTTCCTGATTATTGGTTCGAGACAGAGCTGAAAATCAAACCCTATTTCACACTGCTTGTTTAGAATATTTTTACTTGCCAAGATACTTCTTCATCGCATCACGGATCAGGCTGTTCTCTGGATTGACACGAAGTCCTTCTTTCCAGACTTCCTCTGCTTTCTTTGCCTGGTTCAACATGAGGTAACTCCCACCAAGGTTATAATAGGCATTTCCATAATTATGGTCAGTAAAGATGGCTTTCTCATACCAGGCAATAGCTTCCGTATAATTACCAAGATTAAAAAAGCAATCCCCTATATTACCAGCCAACTTCGCTGTACGATTCCTCTCGAGTTCCTTTTTATAAAATTCTATCGCGTCCCTATAATTCCCATTTTTGTACGCTTCTTCAGCTTTTATCAGTTCTGTGGATGTTTTTTTCATAGATTGCAATTCCAAAGCCAACGCTTGTCCTGAAGGTGATGATGGTTGGGAAGCCACTGCCTGCTCCCAAAACTTAAATGCACCTTCTGCATCTCCTTGACGCGAATGGATCATTCCAAGGATCTGATAGTTCTGGAAGTTGTTTGGCTCAAATCCTATCAGCTTGTTCAAATCTATGGATTTCTGGAAGAAAGGGACTGCTTTTTGGTAATCCTTGTTTTCATAATACATCATACCTGTATCTGAGGCAATGAAACTTAAATTCTGAAGCATCAACAATGTCATTACATCGAACCTGTTACCTGGTGAAAGCCCTCTGAACTGGAAAAGCGGATTCCCCTCTGGGTAGCCGACTGATTCGCCCTCCTCAGTGACTCTATAGGCAACACCGAATGGCACAAGCTGTTTCCCTTCGGGGACAGGAATTTCCTTGTTTGCAAACAGGACAGGCTTAGCCTCTCCATATCTGCTTATGATCTCGTTTAAAATATGATCCCTTGTTTTTTTCTTAGTCCATCCAACACTTGGACGGGTAGTTATTGAGAAACCGGGATAAGTCTTTTCCAGATATCTGATGTACCAGTATTCTGAGAGTGTAATGTAATTGATGACCCAGACATCAGGCCTTTGTTTTTCAACCATCTGCGCATACCATAGGTTGAAAGTCTCATTATCTTTCTTCGTAACAATCAGGGAAGCCTGTGGTGCTGACTGGAAGACATTCTTAACATAATCAATACAATAGAAATATCTCCTGTTATTACAATGTAAACTGTTAAAAAAAGCAACAGTCAAGATGAATATTATTGAAAGAACAATCGGAAAAGCACGAAACCTGACTTTGGAAACCAGATCCCATAAGCCTTGCATCAGATAGAAAAAATAAAAGGCCCAAAACGGCAGGAAAAAAACCTTAAGTGTAAACTCCTTGTCTTTAGGAGTGTTTGACAAAAAAATAATAAAAACAGTAAAAAAGAATGCATGTGACAAAGCTGTAAATTTGAATTCCCTGTTTTTATCCTTTAAAAAAGCATAAATCACCAATCCCCAGGCAACAGGCCATAGAACTATGTGAACCAGTCTACTTCCCCCTTCATGCAAATCCCTAATACCGAACAGCTCATACACTGGATTAACAATAAGAATTTGTTTTAAACCAAGAAGAAAACCGAACCCGTCAAACCAGACCCCTCCATACTGTCGTCTAAGGAGAACATCCAGAAAACTGGACAAAGAACCAGGACTCCCCCAGTTCATTGGAGGTGATGCAACTGCCCTTATTGGCAAATAGAGGTAGACAAGAAACCCCAGCAAAAAAAACGGGACGGTTCCCAAAATTCCACCCCATTTCAATCCTTTAAACCGACTTGAAACCAGAAGCGCTATTCCTAATCCTGGGACTGCCAAAAGAATAGTTTGATGATTGGAAGTTGCTATTCCCACAATAAACGCAACAGCCCAAAGATTTCTGACACTCAAATTAGGATTTTTGATATACCTAAAAACCAGAAGATTGGCAAGCACAAAAAGAAAAAGATTCAAAGCATAAACTTCTGTAATTGTGGAATGAGTCCATAGAGTGCGTGAAACAGCAAAAAGTAACACTGAAAGGAATGGAATCAAAAAGCTTTTCAGCACAGAAGAGAAAAGGATAAAAAAACCTGCAAGTGCAAGAGACGAAAAGAACGCAGACATCAGGTTCAGGTTCCACGCCACATTCCCTGAGGGAAAGGACGAAAAAATATGCCCTATCAATGAAAAAAGCGGATACCCTGGGGGGTGAGCGTTTCCAAGCACATAGGCAGAAGCGATTAGCTCCCCTGAATCTTCAAATGTGACACCTGGTGCGAGTGAAAATAAATAAAGCAGGAATGAAAGGATAAAAACAAGAGAAGACAGGGAAAACTTCCGATCCATCAGACACGAATCACCTTATCCAGCTTGTACCAGATTTTTTTTGACTTCCGTCTACCAGGGTAAAGATTCTTCAGAAATCCGACAATCATCCCAAACCCATAGAAAAAATGGACAAAAAAATAGAGGACCGGTAATACTGGAATCGCTTTTAGAGCCTTGTTTTCTATTGCCGTAAGAATACCAAAAAGAAGATCCATCACAATATATAGCAGAAAAGGGATCGGATAAAAAAGCATCATCCCGCTGACATTGGAAGCAAGAGAAAAAGGGAGCAGACAGACATATACCGTAAATGCCAAGGGGAGAAGACTCATGATATTGAATGATTGTTTCTGCTGGAACGACTGGTCAGCTCTCCCCCTTCCATAAGTTATCATCTGCCTAATGAACTGAAGGATATTTTTACGCTGACTTCGATAAACCACCATTCTCGGATGATAAATAGCCTTAAAGCCAGCTTTCATGATTTCATTTATGAGAATATTCTCCTCATTCGGATACATCTGCTCATTGAAGCCCCCCACTTTCCTGAACACGGCACGTCTCACAGCCATGTTCGCAAGGATGAGCTCATATTCATCAGTTGCACGACAATTTCCTGTAGCACAATAACGCGCCCGGATGCGTGGTCCAACAGCAAAAATGGAAGAGAGGACCAAGTTAAAGCAATGTTGTATGAAAGTGTCTGTTTTGGGAGTCAGAGAAGGCCCTCCAACAATACCAACAGTTTCATCCGCGTTAAAAAAAGCAAGCGCACTTTTCAAGGAGAGAGGGTCAATCGCAGAGTCATTATCCAAAAAATAAATGATATCTCCTGTGGCTTTTTCAACAGCCCTATTTCTTTGTAGGGAAGGCTGGTTTCCTGAAACTATGACAATTTCAGATTTCACACGGTTCTGTTTGGCTGCTTTTTTTGCCAACTCAAGTGTTTTCTCTACAGCTTCATTCATCCTATGCGGGATGATGAACGAGACAGATCCAACACGTTTAGGTTTCCTGCTTTTTATGATTTTCTTATTTGATTGGTTTCCAGCTTTTTTCATTTTTATCTGTCTCCTGTCTGATGAGACAGTATAGAAAAAAACAGCTGATTTGTCAAAAAAAAGCGAGCCTTTTCAATGGGATATCTTATATTGGGAAGGGACCAGTTTCAAAAACGCATCATGTACTAATCCATTACTAGCTAGTATCTGCCTGCGGGATTCAAATTCCGATGTTCCAGAAAGACACGTCACTTTTCCTCCAGCTTCCCTCAAAATGAGTTCCCCAGCCGCAATATCATACGAGTTCAAATTCAGCTCCCAGAATATTTCAGCATGACCTTCAGCAAGATGGCAAAGGTCTATGGCCGCAGAACCAAAACGACGGACAGCTTGCACCTTGTAAATAACCTTATTGAAAAGAGGCAGATTATCCAATTCTATGCTTCCTCGGACACAGGCAAAGCCTGTTATCGCAAGAGACTCTATCATCTGATCAACAAAAGAAACATGTATGGGTTTTCCATTCTTGTACGCTCCTCCACCTTTTACAGCATGCCAAAAAGTTTTCAAGATGGGAGCATAGACCATTCCTATTTTTGTCACTCCAGATTCACGGTATGCGAGGGAAACCGAAAAAAACGGGAATTGCCTTATAAAATTGGTTGTCCCGTCAATAGGATCAAGGATGAATAGGTTTCCTTGAACAACTTAGACTTAACCATGTACATTATCCTCTTGCGAAGTAATCAATATTTATTGAAAACATTTCCAGGAAGTCATCCTGCAACTGTGAGGTTCAAATCCTTAAACCGAACATAGGGCAAATTCATATCCCCATAAGAAAAAAGGTCAGAGCCGACAGATTCCATCCTGTTCAACATCTCAAAAACATTATCAGCCAGCATACAATTCTTGATCCGACCTGTCATTTCACCGTTTTCCACCTTGAACGCCAGATCGAGATTGACTGAAAACTCTCCTGACAATGTATTGCTCTGTCCTGCACCGATCATCTGGTCAACAAGAATCCCGTTTTTCATTGATGAAAGCATCTCTTGGAAAGATGTCGTCCCTGGTTCAACAAACAGGTTTGTAGCCTCATCTGATGGGAAAGAAGCATAAGATCTAAATCCGTTTCCAGACGGTTTGACACCAAGTTTTTCGGCAGAATGAAGGCTTGTGAGAATAGCCTCCACTACACCCTTGTTTACAAAATATTTTTTAGAGCAGGGCACCCCCTCATGATCAAACAATGAATAGGAAATTCCAGGCTTGTAGAAAGGATCCTCATAGATTGAAAACATGGCGTCTGTTATCTTTTTTCCAAGTTTGTCTGAAATATAGGAGGACTTCTTATGTATCATGCTTCCTTTAAAAGCGGACATTATGATAGAGACAAGAGACTGGAAAGCTTTTGGAGTGAATATGACATCACTTTTCCCGCTTGTTACATGACCGTTCTTTTTGGAATGTTTACAGAGAAAAACCAGGTTTGACACCGCTTTGTCAAGGGGATCATACTGTAAATCTGTCGGCATGGAACACGAATCCCAGATTTCCTGGATATTCCCCTCTTCAATCAAAGCAACAGAAACAGAAAAAGAGTAACTCTCTCTTCCAAATCTGACACGTCCAGAAGAACTGTTTAACAACAGGCTATCCTGCTTTGAACGAGAAAAGAAAAAACTCACCTTCCCATCAGGGAAATCGGACAAGATCCGGCTTATCACTGATTTTCCTTTCTCAATAACGGTTTTCCCTTCAGTATCCAAATTGCACTTCCCCGTTTCCACAGAATTGCTTACAGAACCTGGAAGAAGGAACTTGGCTTCATCACCTTGGGAAGCGGATTGAATGCTACGTTCGATCAGTTCACGTGGTATAAGCCCAAATCTCCCATCTTCTGAAACAGCATTGCAGGAAGATAGTCCCTGGTGATTCTCTTTAAAAACACGAAGTCCCAAGCCACCCGATTGTTTGGAATTGACTGAGTTCAACCTGTTGTTTCTGAATTCTATGGAATCACTCTCGTTATTCTGGGTAAAAATATCAAAGCGGTCAGCCCTCCCTTTCATCAATGAGAAAATCTTTTCTGCCATTTCAAACCTATTCATACACGGCCTCCCACAACTACATTATCAATAAGAATATGAGGAGCTCCGTCAGAGACTGGTAGGGGGCTTTGCCCTTCTTTTCCACAACCGCCAAGTCCGCCATGTATCTCCAGGTCATTTCCAATCATCCTGATATTATGCAATGTTTCAAAAACATTTCCTGTCAGGACGATATCCTTTAACATCCTCCCTAACTTTCCCTTCTTGATTTCATAACCGTATAAAGCTGAAAAAGTAAACATCTCCAGGTTCGTCTGTCCGCCAATACAATTAACAGCATAGATCCCATCTTCAACAGAATCCAGCATCTCTTGTACACTATGAGATCCATTCTCAATATATGTGTTTGTCATCCGAACAATAGGCTCATACTGAAAACTGAGAGCACGACCGTTTCCTGTCACATCCTCACCCATTTTTTCCGCAGTTTCCCTGTTATGAAGATGACCGGACAATACACCGTTCTTAATGAGATAATTTTTCCGCGGAAGGACTCCTTCATCATCATTATAAAGGAATCCTGGTTGCCCAACCATTGTCCCATCATCAACAATATTCAACGCTTCAGTTCCCATTTTTCTGCCCACACGCATCATTTCAATCATCCGCTGATTTTCAAAAAGGAAATCCGCCTCACTGAGATGGCCAAAGGCCTCATGTGTAAAAACACCAGCAAGGTTCGTATCCAGAAGAACCTTGTACGATCCTCCTCTCACGGACTCTGCTTTCAATAACTGGGCGGCAACCCGAGCTGTCTCTTCAACCTTGTTTTCTTGACCAAGAAGGCTCTCATACCCTCTATAACCACCCACAGTAAAAAAATTCTGCTGGATATTGGATGCTTCCACAGCAATAGCGACACACGTCATCCCTGAAAACACAAGGTCACTCTCTGTATAGGTCCCTTCTGAATTGATAAAATATTTTTTTTCAGACCTGTCATGATAGCGGGCACGGGATGTCGTCACACCAGATATGGAAAGAAGAAGATCATTATATGAGGAAATAAGGGCTTTTTTCTCCTCCAAAGATATTTGAGAAGGTAGAACATTGACTTCCATCCTGTTTATGGAACGGAATGGGGTTACATTCCTTATTTTTCGGCCGGATCCGGCAGTCAGACGTGCATTGCGGAGAGCTTTCTCAACAGCCGCATCCAGATCATTAAGATGATCAAATGAGACATAGCTCCAGCCTCCTTTCAAGAGGACACGCACGCCCCCTCCTGAAGATACAGGTTCAGAAAGGTTCTCCACCTCCTTCCCTGCAAACCCGATGTTCGTTGACCTTCGTTCCTCCAACCTGATTTCACAGTAATCGGCTGGAATCTTTCGCATTGTCTCTTTTAACCATTGTTCCATGGAAGCTCCTTTACATCAATATATTGATTAATAGAAGCGTGGTCAATATTAGGAAATAATTGACAGAGACTAAAAATTTGGCTATTTTATGTTAAATCGACATATAGGGATATCTGATGTCAACAACAGAAAATGATCAGAATTCTGGGCAAGAAAATTCCGGAGAATATGAGATTCCGGAATATACGTATCCTTCCAATGAAGCAAAATATCATCAAATCTGCAAGGAACTTGGAGTATATGACCAAGACAAACTCATTTTTGACAATCTTCTGGAATATATCAATGACCATGCATATCCAATAAACTTTCATGACTTCTGTGTGTTCCTCCAGAACAAATCCTTACCAGGACTGACTTTAAGCGTCAATGTAGAAACCTATGCACGCAGGGTTGTCAACAGGATCATTTCCTACAAATATGGAAAAATGATAACGGGTAATTCAGACAATCCCGGAACATTCGTCCTATCAACCCCCTACGACCTGCAAGCTGAACAATTCAAAAAAGAAACAGAATTAAAATCTTCAGACAACCCTTTTCTGGAACAGATCAAAAGCATGCTTAACAGCCATTATCAGAATATTGCAGACACCCAAAAGATCGACATACCGTTTCCAACAAGAACCTTTATATTGCAGAAATTTGAAAAAGAACTTGAAGAAAAAGCAAAACTCCCGGAAATCTGGAAGAACCATCTTATCAGGATCAAATGCGACGAATTTACAAGCAAATTCATAAAACAATCGACACAATCCTTCAGGCTGATCCAGATCGATTTTGATGAAGAAAACCACATCCTACTCACACCAGAAAGTGAAAGGGGGCTTTTCCAGAATGTTCTTGCACAGAAAATCCTCCAATATGTAAACGAAAACCCAGGAATACAGGATCACATCCTGAAGGTGCTGAAACAGAACCAGAAAACACAACCAGACATACATCAAATTTTCAAAGATATAGGGGATGAATCCTCTTTTTTCTGGATTCTCACATTCAAGAAAATCATGGAAGCCTTGCATCAGCAAAAACGCGAGCAGACGATCTATCTTCATTTCTATGAGGCTGCCTGCCTGCTTTACCAATACTCACTTTTCCAGCGCGAGGTGAACCAGCAGGACCAGAAAGTTCGCCAGGCCGTCAACACTTTCAAACAAGATATCATACGCATGATGATAGAGAATTATTCTGAACCATGGACTATTGACTCGATACAGGCGTGGCATAATAATCTTCCCCATGCGCTTCTACAAGAAAAACTGACAAGTGTAGAACTTGATGGCATGATCACTTCTATAAACGAAAACGCCACACAAAATTCCCACATCCCACCCATTTTGACCATCAGAACTCCAGAAAGCACTTACTTTATACATAAATACAGGTTTTGCCAAATCTTCCTCATGCAATTGCAGAAAGAAACCATCAATCTGAAAAATCATTATATAAAAGAATGGTCAGAAAGACCAGTCAAGTTTCCAGATGATTCACTTTTCGACCAGGACATAGACCTTCACATGTCATCTTTTTTCAGAGCGTTCTTATACAAGACGATTCCCGATGTTTTTTCCCACAAATCCCCGGCAGAAGGGCTTTTCCCAGATATTGTCATCATCAAAGAAATGAAGCTACAGGACTATGATATTTCAGATCCTCAAAAACAAAAAGTGATTTATGAAGCCATGACCATGGCACTTTTCACCAAAAAATTCAGTCTTGATGTAAAACCACTGCACAGTCTTTTCGAATTGAACCAGAAGGAACTACATAAGATGGCACGTGAGTACGCTTTGCGGAACATTCCTTTCTACAAACGAGGACTGATTGGTACTTTTTTTGGATGGTTCTTCATGTTCCTGGAAAAAATCGCAAAACATGACGAAATCCGGCTGCTGGCTGACAAAGCTACGACTGGAAATGAATGCGACGCTCTCATAACAAAATACAAACCAACAAAATATGCGGGGTATGCCAGGCAACAGGCAGAAAGAAGAAAGAAAGAACTTAACGTACAACAAAAGCGGGGAACTCCTTCAAGTGAAAAAGAGAATCCGAATCCGAAGGAAAGTGCTGAAAAAAAACGCGAACGGGTTGAAGCTCTCAAGAAATATTTTCTGGCAGGAGAGTCTGCCAAAGACCGGCTTCTTGAGCTTGAAAAAGAATGGAACCAAAAAATAGGAAAGGCGCAGGCTGAAACGACAAATAATGTCAATAATGCCATCATTTCCATGATGAGGAAAATCAAGCATTTCAAAGTAACCAAGGAAGAAATTGAAACTTTGGCAGACAGGGTTTCCAAAGATCCCGCATTCCTGGAAATTAAGAACAAAGGGGCTCTAAAAAATTATATTGCCATCTTTGTATTACAAAAACTCCTGCAAAGGATTGATTGAAGGATATCTCCATTGAACTCAGAACAGTACTTCTCTGTCTTATCCAATGTCAAATCGTTTCCAACAATACCTGAAATCTACCAAAGGTTAGAGACTGTGCTTGAAGACCCTGACACAGCCATGCAGAATGTCGCAAAACTTGTGATGCAGGATCCTGCCCTTACTGCCAAACTTATAAAAATATCAAACTCATCCTTTTTTCATTTGAAGGAGAAAGTGACATCTGTGCAGAAAGCCTGCTCCATACTGGGACTTAACCTCATCAAGGAACTGGCTCTCTCCACCAATGTGTTGGCAGCTTTTACAGGCACAAAACAGAATGTTGAAAGATACAAATTCTGGCAACATTCCGTTGGTGTAGCCATCTGTTCACGGATCATCGCAAAAGACTATGGTGTAAGTCCCAAACAACAGGATGAAATCTTTACAATCGGTTTATTGCATGACATCGGGAAAATGGTCAATGAACAATATTTCCCAAAGGAATATAATGACATCCTCAACCATGTGTCAAATGGGATGGGCTATCTTGATGCTGAAAGGAAAGTTTTTGGGCTGACCCACGCAGAAACAGGGCGTTGGGTAGCGCAGTTCTGGAACTTTGATTCCAAAACAATCCACTCAATAGCCTATCATCATGCCATTGATGCTGGTTTTGAGTTCATTACTGAAAGGGAAAGGCTTTTCCTCTCCATCATACATCTGTCAGATGTCATAATCAAAGACCTGAAATTCGGCTATTCAGGAGACAGAAATATTGTCGAAGTTCATCCCAAAGTCTTTGATTTTCTGGACCTCAGTAAGATCCAGTTGGAAAAATATATCGCATTGTTAAAAGACAAGCTGGCAGATATCGATGATTTTCTTGCATCACACGGCTAAAACAGACTGCTTCGTCTATGCCTTGTAATCCCTTAAATGCCCAAGCAACGAGATGACACCCCTGAACGCAAGTGCAATATCAGAAAAACGTCTCAAGCTTAAGAAAGATTTCAGAAGGAAGACAGGATCAAGGTGTATGCGCCACATCTTCTTGCACCAGAACTCCGTATCCACATCAGTCTTGAGAATGTTATGCGCCATATCAAACTTCTCATAATCCTTAGGATCAATTCCTGCAGCAAACCATTTCTTTTTCAATGCCTCATTATATAAAGGAGTTCCTGGATAAGGGACGATAATGCTTGACTGAAGGGAATCCCCGAAATGGGTCTTATAGAGCATCAGCTCCCTAGTCACGTCAAAAGTCTTCCGTGCCTGGTCCTCGGTCTCCCAGGGGTATCCAACCATTGTCGTCATTAGAACGACCATCCCATGACGTTTAGCATTTTTAATTCCTGCCATGATGGTTTCAATCGTCTCGTCCTTGCGCAAGACTCCCAAGGTGCTGTTGTTTCCAGATTCAACACCGATCTTCAACAACCTATATCCGCATTTCTTCAACAAACCGCACATCTCATCATCAACCAAGGAATCTGCACGGGCATTTGATGATATACGCACTTTTCCTAAAACATTAAAAGTCCTGAGCGCCTTGTAAAAATCCTGTAACCATTCTTTGCTCCAAGTTCCACCCGATTCATTATCATCAAAAATTTCTTTCACATGGAATTTTTCCACAAGATGCTTGATTTCCAAAGCCACATCTTCAGGTTTCCGCATGCGGACTCCAGCTTTCCAGAAACCATATTGCCAAACACAGAATGCACAACGGCCAGGCAAGCTTGAGCAGTATTTTTTCTCGTCTTTTGCATGCTGTTTACTGTTGGCTCCCCCACAACCACGGCCAGACAGTATATACGCGACCGGTCTATAAAGATACGCTTCCCCATAAATTTCCCAACGTGTCAACACACGATCAATGACGGGGACAGCGTCCAGCTCATAGAATTTTCCAGGTCCAGAACGCACCACTTTGCCTTTCTGTTTCCAATGGACAGAACCAGGCATCTGATTGTTCTTCTTCTCCCAGTAACGTACAAGATCACGGATGACAAAATCATAATCACCACTACTGACAACAAAATCCATTTTGGAATGCGCAAAAGACTCTTCAGGATAAAAACAGACATGGTCTCCGACCAAGATAAGTTTCATCTTTGGCAGGAGATCTTTCAACCCGTTCATATATTCCCAATGCCGCTTGATGATGGGCGCTTTTGTCTCCATTACAGCCATATCTGGATTGAAAGCTTTCAGACGGTTTTCAAAGTCAGCCATTTCCAGACGTTCGTTGATCCCATCCAGCCAAAGGACTTCATGTCCGTCGTTTTTCAACATGGTAGCCAAAGTGGCCATCACAACGGGATATATCCTGATTTCCAATGAATTGGAATATTTGAACTGCCTGTTCTGACCAAGGAGTGGATACTCATTCCCCTGTTTAATAGGAGGATAAACAATCGCGATTCTCACTAAAAGCTCCTTAATGACCATTTTTACTGGATAAAAAGATAGAAAAAAAAAGATAAGAAGTCAAAGTTATGAGTTATTGATTTTCATGCCATACCAATACTCTTTTTTTAGCTATTCACAAAAAAAAACAGTATTATTCAATATCGAAAGACCAATACTGAAAGAGGAAACAATATGAGTGACTTAACACAGTCTGAACGAGATGAACTTGAAGCATTGCGAAGAGAAAAGACGAAGTCATTTTCAGAGAAGTCGTATATTCTGTGATGGGGACTGGTAACTTCTTTCAACACGTACTCCTATGCCTCCACGGGGGTTCCACTCCGCAAGTATGGTGGCTTTTCTAGGCTTGACACAATGTATGAAATCCTCAAAAACCTTATTCGTTGCATTTTCCTGGAAAATCCCTAAATTTCGATAAGCTGTGAAATACAGTTTCAAGGATTTTTCCTCGACCAAGAACCTGTCTGGTACGTACCTGATCTTAAGCTTTGCAAAATCAGGAAGCCCTGTCTTAGGGCAGATGGAAGAAAACTCTTCAGTATAAAGCTCTACCCAATACTCAGATTCCGGATAGATATTCTCAATTGTCTGAAGCTTCGGACTTATTACAATATCCCTTATTCGGTCCTGCTTGTTCTGATATCCTCTTGTATCCTGGGATTTTCGCACTTGGCACTCCTTAGTCATTTTTCACCAGCTTATAATCTAACATAAGTAATACAGAAAATCAAATCACTTTTTTGGACTTTCATTGATCCTGAAAAATAAAAGAAAACGGATCTAACCATCCTTTAATCCCATCTTCTTTGGGTTGATAACCTTTGATCCATTGGATACGGTCGTTAAGAGTGTCCTTATCACGGACAATGCCATAAAACTTGTCTCCATGCTTTATCACAACCTTATCACTTTCAAAACCGACAATTTCTGCAGATACCTGGCCCTCCCCCATGTTTACGCGAGTGTGAAACCCTACCCTGAATTTAGGTTTTTGCCATCTGCCTTCAGCAATGGCAAAATGAAGATGAGAACCATATCCACCGTTTTCTGGCGAATAGGACATTCCCGTAACACCGATGACATCTCCAATATTGACGTCTTGACCAGGTTTGACAAAAACAGTCTCTCCCAGATGCCCATAAATACTGCAGAAATATTCATTCGTCTTGGACCTATGCTCAATAAGGATCAGAGTCCCCCAATCCAAAGAAGAGATAACAAGACGAACCTTCCCTGCAGCTATGGCAAAGACAGGAGTGCCATCCCTGAACCAGGCGCAATCATCCCCTATATGGATATTTTCAGTGCCTACACCAAATGATTTTCTTGGCATTGCAAAAACGAGTTCCTTGTCGTAATCGAGAACCGGAGGCATTATATTGCTTGCCAAAACAGGTGGCGCATCCATAGGATCAAAAGCAGAATGAGTAAACCTGAACTTGTCAGCAGGTCTACCACTCTTAAAAAAAACAGCTTCCCCTATTGATGATTTTACCTCTATCACCTGATTGAATTGTACTGATGGCGAGTTATTTTCAAAACGGTTCAATGCCCATTGGAATTCTTTTTTTAACTGTGGATGAGCCTCTTTGTCCATATATGCTTGGATATCATCACGCATAAAGAATTGTGGCCGTAATCCGATCAACAGCAAAGCCTGTCCACGCACAGAGACATCTGAATGATCCAGTTGTTCCAAAACCAAATCGGCTGGAATATAAGCATCCCTATAATAAAGCAAACCATAAAGCGATTTGCAAATGACGAATGGATCTTTGGACTCAGCTAAAGCCCTTCCATAAATGGCAGGAATATTTGTATGAAAAAGACGAATCAATGTTTCTGGGGAATAAAGGAAAATATTTGAAAAAGCCGAATTCAGGATATCATCCCGTTGCTTTGTTGGCAATTCGTTTCCATAGGAAGTTGAAAGTTGTTCGTTCAGTTTTTTCATGACAGCAGGAAACTGCGGGGTCCCACAAAAACCTGGCTTTGACTGGGCATTAAGAGATGTTGCTACAAAAAAAAGAAAACATAAAAAAAATGAAAAGGATCGTTTTCCCATCCAGATCACTCTCTCGCCATGAAGTGAGCTTTATCCTGCTTGTTAAACCTTTCTATGGCATACCGAAGCATGGTTCGTGGCATTCCCCTGTAATGCTTTTCCAGAAAATCCTTCACCTTCTTTTCAGAGACCCGCTTCCCTGCCTCCCTTAACATCCATCCAGTGGCCTTGTGTATGAGGTCCTGATCATCATTCATAAGAAGTGAGGCAATCGCAAAAACATCCTCTGTCTCACCCTTCTTGATAAAAGTGAAAGTGGCCAAAATGGCTATACGTCGTTCCCACAACAATTCTGATTTCGCCATCTTGTAAAGGATTTTACGTTCTTTATTAAGAAGATATTCACCAACAATGTTTGGAGCAGACAGATCAACAAGATCCCAGTTATTAATATAACGGGCATGCGCGAGATAATCCTTATAAATCTGTTTCCGGAAGAATTCATCCTTGTGCCGTTCGAACTGTCTGACCATGATGAGCAAGGCAGTAAGCCTGTGTTCATGATAAGGACTTTTCAAAAGCAAAAGAATCTCTTTTCTGGGCAGATGGGAATATTCTGATACAAGACCCCGTTGGATTGGCACTTTTATACCAAGAAAAAGGTCTCCCTCGCCATACTGACCTTTTCCTGTCTTAAAAAAACCAGATAGTATATGTGCTTGTTTTGGATCCGCAAGAGAATCCATACGTTTTTTCAAATCTTGATAAGTTGGTATATTCATAGAATTAATATATTGAAAAGCCTATGAAAAGTCAAAGGATGGAATTGTGTGAATAAAATGTCATCCCCTTCCAGTAGGGACGTCCGGTTTCTCCAGCGGGTCATGACCCGCTGGAGAAACCGCTAAAGGACTCCGTTTCAACTACTTCGCTAACAAGATTGTTCCTGTATATTTGTTCTTGCCAGCACGAATCTGATAGATATAGATTCCACCTTGGACAGCATATCCATCCTTGTCATTTCCATCCCACCAGACTTGGACTGTATTTCCTGTTGAATCTATTTCCGTAATCTTCTTTATCAACTCTCCCTTGAGATTGAAGATGTTCACCTGGACATTCTCGTAACTGTCATCCAGACTGAAACTCAATCTGAGAGAATTGAAAGAAGCATTTCTTGAATGAGGAGTAAAAGGATTGGGAGCTGCTGTCACATCATAAATGGCAGTACTTTCCGTAACCTCGGACGGCAAGATTACATAAGTACCACTCAAGTAATTGACAGTAGCAAAAAGTGTATTTCCTACACGCTTTCCGCCAATGCGCACCCATTTCTTGAGACCATCATCCCAGGCATAAATGGAGAGCTTGTTCACATCCCAGCCAAGGTTTACCACATTTGTCATATCTATGGCAAATGTGATTTCACCAGACTTCTTGAGCGCAACCCCATTGATCGTCTTGAAGCTGAGATCTTTTAGTTCCATCTTGAATACCTTGACACCTGACAGGTTATCAGCTTTGATAGAACTGTTATCCTTCAACTTTGCCAGCTGGTCAGAACTCATATCCCTCAGGTAAATATCCAGATAGAAGTCGCTGATGACAGTTTCACCTGGCACGCAGAAGTATGATTTCTGACCGTCATCATAACAGTATCTGCATGCCCCAGTTGGTTCTGAAGCTCGCACTGCAGCATTCTTCATATAAACCTGCGTAATCTTGCTCACCTTATTATTGGTAATGTCAAGACCCTTCACATAATAGTCTGAAAGGAATTGTCCTTCCTCATCATAATACTTCACATTATACTTTCCTGCGGGAATATAGTCAATGACAAAATTGCCATTGGTATCAGATGATGTGAAAAGGACAGTACTGCCAAAAACACCAGTGACAGGCTGACCCGTGACAGTATCATACAATTTCACATTGATAGATTTTCCAGGAAGGACAGGGAAAACACTCCCGCGAACCTGTCCCCAAGGAGCCTCAACCAGTTTCAAGGTCTGGCTATTGGTGTTATACCGACCGAAATGGTTGGTCGTTCCATCCTTGAATTTTACGACACATGTCATGGCGGTCACAGAGACAAGGGATTGGGTGTAAGAGAAATTCATCTTAAGGACATCAAAATTCCCTTTACTGAGGGGCGTATTCGTGAGATAGGCTATCTTGATGAAATTCCTTCCATCCTGGCTCAATGTTGAAATTGTAACTCCTGATATTGTACTTGTCACATTGACATTCTTGTACTTGGAGAAATCAAAACCTATCAACGCCTCAACCACATCAAAAGCTGGAGATTTGTTAAATAGCTGATATTTGATTTCAGCAGAGTTGTTGATCGTATAGATGGTTGCATCATAAAGGTCTGCCTGATTATCCTGAACAATCGAGGGGGCAAAAACGGTCTTGCTCTCATAGATAATATCAAGAGTCGAATCTCCCAATTCGGAAGGAGACGAGAGGACTCCTGAAGTTGTGTTTCTCACCAGAGGAACAATGGGTAGGTTATAATACTCGTCATTGAGATTGAAATCTACGAGATTCATCGTGATTTCACAAGACTGTCCTGCTGGAATAGGTGCAAAGGAATAATCGAGATAGATTGAAACATTTGTGCTTGAATTCGTAACAATCTGTAATGAGTTGTAGAGAGGACTAGAACTGACAGCAGCTGACAGGAATGGAACATATTGGCCATCAAGTGTCAGTTCAATCCTATAGATATTGTTAGCTCCCGTACCCTTATTCTGTACCTTGTACCGTATGGTTCTATCAACATTAGTGGGACTTGTGAAGATGAACGGTGTGAGTAATTCTGCACGGGCAAGAACAGGTGGATGCTGGATGTTTACCCTCTGTGCATTAGGCCCTGTATCATTGGCAACAATATCGTTCCTATTAAGGTTGAAATCCGCCTTAATGATCCAGTCAGCCACATAGTTAACAGGCAAAGCTGGAGCTCCTGAGGGATAGGCATCCTGAGCCATAAATGTTATCGTATCATTACCACCTGATGCAAAATCATAATTAGCTGCCTCATAATCTACTATGATTTCAGTCCCATTGGTTGTAATAAAACCAGGCGCATGGAGACTTGTAATACTCCACATACCTGTAACACCCACAGCTACAGGAGGAATTATCCTCGCTCGCATGATGGTATCACCGGCACTTCCCTCATTCTTGAGGAAATAGGTGAACTGGTTTGAAATATCTGAGGAATAGATTGTGTTAGGAGATATTGAAGCTG
Organism: Brevinema andersonii; assembly: GCA_020722765.1. Lineage (GTDB taxonomy): Bacteria > Spirochaetota > DYKD01 > DYKD01 > DYKD01 > DYKD01. Next base: position 62,534 of record DYKD01000001.1, read on the forward strand.
CGGCTCTTGCACTCGACTTCAATATGTTCATATTCCTGCTACCAAAAGAGAGATCAGATGTAGAGACGTAACCGCCACCATTATCGACATAGGAGTTCCAAGGTATGATATTGGTACTATTCGTCCTTGAATGCCTGATAGTTATGGCAATGGTGTCAGACTCTCCTGGAGCGAGCATGTTGTCCGAATAACTTACCGTTATCTTCCTGGTCAGGGCATTGTAACCTGCTGTAGCACCAGGTCTGGAGGAAAGAGCTGCATTGACTGGCATTCCATTAGTAAAAATATCAGGAACATCAATCTGGAATCCTGTTATGTAGTTCTTCCCACTACCAGTATTGACAAGATAGTTTGTCACAACCCTATTTGTTTCAAAGGTGAATATCGTGTTTGGAATCATAGACACACTTGCAGAAGCTGGTGGAAGTGCCAGTTTCAAAGCGAACGAATCTGATGGTGTGAGAAGCTCTGTCAGTTTGAAAGAAGGTGAGCCTGTATGCTGCATTGATACTATCCAATTATTGGATGCTGTCGTATTTGTCAAAGTATCAAATGCCTTGATTGTAATGGTGTCAGCACCACCACCCTGTGCAAGAGGAAGACCTGCTGTTCCATATTCGAAATCAAGATAGTTGCTTCCACGTGTGATGTTGCTGGTTCCAAGGACAGAACTGCTGTAAACCATTCCATTTGTAGTAATTTGTGGTAAAGGCAATACAACACGGATTTTTGCACCTGTACGTGAGGAAGACTGGTTTTTCACATAGACTGTAAAGTGATGATTAGTCTCAATAGTTGAATATGCAACATTTGGAGTTACCTTACCAGCAGATGTCTGGTCTGGAACAACAACACTGACTGTCTGTTTCTTCCCTACAGGTATTGTTGAAGCCTGCATGTTGACTCCTGACATGTTATCAATCTGGCATGGCCAACTTCCTTCACCTGAGGCAGTATTTATATTATCAAACGCCTTAAAGCGTAGTGTTTCTGTTGTCTGTGCAGGGATGTAAGAAGTTTCATTGTAATAATTTATGTCAAAATATCCTGATCCTTTCACAATGCTCAAGTCATTTGTAAAGAAATTTCCTGAGATATTTGTGATAAGAATAAATCCGGCAGGATAGCTGATCCGGACCTTGTCAATGTTATCAGATCCGGTTCCCTTGTTACTGATTACATAAACAAATTCATTGGAGACCGAATCATAATCAATGACAACAGGTGTGATGTAGGCATCCGCACGAGCATTTGGCATTGAGAAAAGGATTTCTTTGGACTGCCCACTTGCTGTTATTGTCTCGGCATATCCGTTACCATCATCTACAAAACTGCTAAATGTAACATTCGTATTCCCCTTGATCCAGCTGTCAACTATCCTTATTGTAACTGTATCATTTTCAGTTGTCAGAAGAGGACTGCTACTATAATCTAGAGTCATGGAAGAGACACCGGAAAGCCTGATATCTGCAACATCATTGGCTATCTTGCTTGATGCATTTGAAAGGATACCCGTAACAACTCCTGGAAAGATGATAACAGCTTTCTGGACAGCTGCCTGCTTACCCTGGTTGATTATACGGTATGTTAAAGTGTTTGTTGATGTTGATGTATCAAGAGTGGACGGCGTCACAAAAGCATCTGAAGGGAGAACCGCATTCATCAACAAGCTACCGCTCGCACTGAGATAAGAGGTGAGCTCAAGGGGAGATGTGTTGTTCACTTCGCAACGGAGTGTGAGAGTTGTGATATTCGTTATTAGGTCCCCAAACCGCAAAGTTATTGTATCAACATAGCCAGGAGGCAGGGATGTGCCGTCTGCAAGATAATTAAGGATAATCTCACCGGGATTGCAGGCAATATTGAGAGCATCGCTACTTATCTGAGAGCTGAAAACGTTTCCTCCACTAACACCAATCAAGGAGGTGGGATAGAGAATTCTTGCTGCAGTGATAGTATTGTCACCACTTCCCTTATTCGTTAATTTCATTGTGACTGTATTGCTGACTGAAGTAAGATAAAAATAGTTTCTGGATAAGGAAGCGGAAGCCACAGGAACAGCTCTCTGGATTTTGATCCACTGTTTCCCTGCATTTGTAGCAGCCTGGTAATAACCATCATTAACAAAATACTGCAAGGATATCGGCCAGAGAGACTGGTTGGAACCCTTGGATATATTATCCAAGGCCTTAAAAGAGACAGTATCTTGGGCTCCTGGAATCAAGTTGTTGGCAGTATAATCTATGATGATCTCATTACCGACAACAGATTTTGTAGCACCAGACCATGGGGTTGTTATTGAGTTTGTCACAACTGAATAGACACCTGATGGTATGGCAATCTTGACTCTCTTAATAGATAAACCAGATGCATTAGTGTTAAGTATTAAGAATTGGAGCTGGTTCGTTATAGTGAAATCATTGATATATGAAGGAGAGGTAATATAAGCTTCAGGATTGTAAATAGCTGTCACCTTCCGGCTTAACCCTATACTTTCTGAAGCAGCAACCAGACCAAATCCGTTATTCACATAAGAGTACCAGACAATATCACTGACAGGAAAGCTGATATTACAATTGACATTGATCGTCACTTCATCTGTCTCACCCGTTCCTAATAGGGATGCAGCATAGTTGACAAAAATCCTGCGTGTAGCGGGTGTATATCCGATGGTTGCACCAGGCCTTGCAGAAATGGCTGACCCTGATGTCATCCCGTTTGTAAATGCCTCAGGAACTTCTATCTCCATTCCTGTAATATAATTCTTTCCACTTCCTGTGTTTGTCACCTTATAGGTGAACTGTTTGGTTGTCTCATAAGTGAACAACATGTTCGGTTTTATTGAGGCAGACGCGGATGCCGCAGGCATAGCCATCTTCAAGGCATACGAATCCCCGGCTCCCTGTAATGTGGCTGTCACATAGACAGGTGAAATCTCATGTCTCATCTCAACAACCCAGTTGTTTGATGAGACCGTATTTGTCAATGTATCGAAAATCCTGATGCTGACCGTATCATTGCCACCACTTGTTGCCAAGGGGACTCCGGCTCCTGCATAGTCGACCACAACATAGTTGCTTCCTCTTGTGATGAATCCGGCTCCCACAACTCCGCTTGTCACCTGCATGCCATTTGTCTTCAGTTCGGGTTTGGGAATCGTAATCCTTATCTGGTTCACTTTTCTTGTTCCTGACTGGTTTACAACAGGAACGCTGAAATAATGATTTGTCTCCACTGTCGAATAAACAATATTAGGTGTTACTTTCGCTGTGGCTCTCAAATCAGGGCTTACATTGGAGACCTCCTGTTTTTTCCCTACGGGGATCGCTGTTGCCTGCAGGTTGGCTCCTGAAATGTTGTCCACTTCAGCCAGCCAGTTTCCCACTCCCACTGTACTGATGGAATCGAAAGCACGGAAACGCAATGTCTCTGTTGTCTGCGCAGGAATGTATGATGTTTCATTATAATAGTTGATATCCACATACCCGGAACCTTTCACAACACTTGATTGGTTGGTGAAATATTTGCCAATGAAATTTGTGAGAAGAGTATAACCGGCAGGATAGTTGATGCGGACCTTATCGATAAAGTCCGTACCTGTCCCTCTGTTGCTCACAACGTAAACAAAATCGTTTGAGACCGTGTCATAATCGATAGAAACAGGAGTGATATAGGCTGTTCCTTTCGCAGCAGGCATGCTGAAGAGGATTCCAACCGATCCTTGGACAAAAGCCGCTTTATATCCGTCTCCCTTATTGACAGTAGATGGGAAAACGATATTGGTAGAGCCGTTGCTAAATGTGTCAGTCAAGGTCAGAGAGAAAGCATCTGCCACTCCAAAATCAAGAGGTGGGTTATAATGGAACTGAATGTAATTGGCGAAATTTGAAACGGAACTTGCTGAAGAGCCTGAAACAACAACTGAAGAGAGCAACGTCGGATCAAAATAGAGACGCGCTCCTTCCAGTGTAGATGTTCCACCAGCACCTGCATTATTGATGGAATAGCCAACCACATTCGATGAAGTCGTGGTATCCAATGAATTAGGCGTGAGTGACACCAAGGGTGGTTTTACAAATCTGGTGATATCACTTAATCCTGTTGGAGGAGCAAGCTTAGTGAAAGAACCTGTGGATGTGTTCCTGGCAAAGCAGGTCCACTTGGAAGTATTATTCAGATTTGTAACAAGATCCGTGAGGGAGAATGTGACTACATCAGACATCCCTGTCCGTAGAAGTCCACTGGGTACATATTGGAGCGTATAACTTGTCAAGGTTCCGATCTTCCCTTGTTTGATATCTCCCGCTCCTACAATCGTACTGTTTACAGAATAGACGTTCGAGAATGTAGAGGGGATGAGGAAAACAAGATCAAAAATATCATTACTTCCGTCACCCACATTCCAGACAGTACAGCTCACATTGTTAGAGGTGGAGGTCGTGTAAATTTCTGTAGGTGAAACAGCCATCTGTGCTGAAGGCGATGGCATAACAAAAGCAAGTTCCTGAGACTGGCCTCCCGTCGTATTGATATTGTAAGTCCAGCTGATATTCGATGCGTCCGCCATAAAAGATACATTCGTAGATCCATATTTGAACTTGTCATGTGCCAAAAAGCGGATCACATCCGAATCCCCTGATGACAAAGGAGTTGTATAGATAAGGGTTATGCTGGAGATGTTTCCTGTCACTGAGAGAGCACCTAACTTAGAACTCGTCACCTTAGAAATATTTGTCAAAAGTGATGGAATCTTTATGACAACTTTATGATAAGGATTGGCATCACCAATATTGTTCACCCTGTAATAGAAAATATTTGAACTGGCTGTTGAGGAGATAGAGTTCGGTGTTGCATAAGCATCAATTCTGGCACCAACAAATGTAATAACTTTTGTACCTCGAGAAACTGCTGATGTGGGAATATACCCGCTGCCATTATCAACAGAACAAGAAAGGGTATAACTTGACTGGGCAGATATGGCATAATGCAGCATGAAAGAGATTTCGTCCTTCATTCCTGGAACAAGTCCACCCTGATTGTCATAACGAAGAGTGATAGTTCCTGCCCCATCATTGACAATGACATTTGAGGGAGACAAGAAAACACTTGTTGCAGAATAGATACTAAATGGTGAAGTGGGATATGTGAGCAATACATCATTGATCGAATTTCCACCATACCCCGTATTTGTTACAGTGAGCGTAAAGATATTGGAATTGGTAGAAACCAGACGTTGGATAGGCGAAATATAGGAATCTGCGGAAGCTGTAGTGAAAACAATGTTCAGGTCATAACCTGATACCCCCTCAGCAACATCGAGATAACTGCCACCCGAATATGATACTGCTGCAGGCCATGGAATAGAAGCGTTGGTCTTATTGAATACATCTGCCACTTTCAATGTAATCTCATTAAAACCACCGGGATCAAGATCATTGACAGAATAATTGGCCCACACAAATCCGTTAGAAACAGAATATGTGGCAGAAGGCCATGTTCCTCTGGGATTAGTTACTACACTAAAACCGATAGGAATGGATACCTTGGAAGAGAGGAAAACCTTGCCTGTTTCTGGATTATCAATACGATAGACTAAATAATTGGTAGAAGAGGCAGACTCAATAAATGGGGGTGTTTTGATATAAGCTGTCGGTTGTCCGAAAACCTGAATAGTCTTTGTTCCCCCTGAAACTGTCCCCGTATCATAAAGCCCTTTGCCATCATTATTCTCAACTTTCAACTGGAAAAGGAGATTCGTAGTAATATTAAGGGTATTAGTGAATGCTAATGTGAGTATATTGGTAGCTTTGGCATCGAGACTGTTCTGGAGAAAACTGACAACAACACTTCCCGACTTGTTTGTTATCGTACTAAGAGACCAACTGCTATTGACTCCAGTCACTTTTCCTTGGATAGCAGATGGCAACACCACGGTCATGCCAAGAAGTTCATTCTGGCCAACACCGTCATTTACCAAAAGACAAGTTATTGATTCCGTCCGTTTAGTTACTGTTGAGAAAATGATGGGAGGAGAGAAAGATGCTCGAGCAGAAGGGGGAGGTATCTGGAAAAAGACCCTGTTTGTCTTTCCTACAGGTCTTGTTGTCGCTATTAAGGTTGATGTATTCATTGTCACCTTAGGAACTAGATCCCTATACGTCTCCAGACTGATAGAATCTGAGACGATCAAACGGACAACATCAGACACTCCACCATCAAGCATATAGGAATTCTTATTGATCTTTGTACCACCCGTGATACCCCAGGAACCACCGAAGGCGCTGGTAGCACTTGTGATTGTTACTCCGCCACCTGGAAAATCAACTTCCGCATATTCAATCTTATTTCCCACATCACCGAAGTTATTGAAAACGTAATAGAGAGTTGACACAGTGATAGCTGTCAATACATAATTATTTGAAACATAGGAATGGACACGCACAGGTTGGGGAACAAAACTTATTGTCCTGGTCTCTTCAGGAGAGAGATCAGAGGCATTATTTCCTAAAGCCAGATTAGAAACGCGTGATGTAACAACATAACTTCCAGGAGTCTTATTTGTATACTTATCTGCTACTGTAAAATGAATCTCATCCTGGGCTCCCACAGGTATATTTGTCCCTTCAAAATTGTAATTGATGAAGATATTGGAAGTGGAAACCGCAATAGCCGCAGAAGAGACCAGGGAACTTGTCACCGCAGAGATATTATAGAACATATTTGTAGGCAAGGTAATTGTAGCATAATAAATGTCACCAGTAGGAGCTACATTCTTTATGATGTAGGCAAAATGGTTGCTCCTGTCAGAAGTCCATACAACACCATCCAAAGGAGTCATCTTACAAGCCCCAATCGGCTGGGGATCAGTGATACGAAGATCATTCACAAAACCCACAGTTGAAACGGGCATATATCCTTCTCCATTGCTGTTATTCACAACAGAAGTAAATGTGACATTCGTTGAAATCCCACCAGGGATGTTATGATAGGTCACAAATTTAATCTTATCAAAATTTCCCGGAAGGATTTTCAAAGCACTGTCTTCATAATGAACTGTTATAAAACTCACATTACCAATACGGCCAACAGGCATGTGTATAAGGGCAATCCCGCTGGCAGCAGAGAGGACTTGGACCTGAGTGAATACAGAGGGGACATTGATGACAGCGTGATAGATATTGTTCCCAGGGGTTGTAGAGGCATTTCTTATCTTATATTCCACTGTATTCATGGTTATATTGTTGAAGAAAACCCTCGGGTCTCCAGAGGAAGGATAAGTGATCTCTGAATCTGCTTTTGGTGTTTCCCCGTTTACAGTACAGACCTGTGACTTATAAAGCGCATTGGTTGATGACTTCAATGATAACGCTGATAAATCCGTGCCATCAACATAACTCACCCATTTCCAAGGTCCCTTCTCCACATTGCCAATCAGCCTGAACGAAAGAACATCCAAACCATCAGGAGAGGCTATTTTACTTGTTGAATAGTCCAGAAAGATATATTTCTTATTGGTTGGAAATGAGAACAGGTTCGTCCTTACAATCCTGACTAATGTAGCTTCATTCGTTCCCATGAGTACAGAATTGAAGTTTGTAATCTTCATATTTGTAAAGCCCTGAGGGATAAGAATAGCAGCTTTGGAGATAGATTCCCGACCAGGCAAGACTCCCGAAGTACTGAAATAGTAGTTGAAATTGTAGTCATTAGGCCCTTGATAGATGAGGGCAGGGTCAACCGAGGCAAAACATTCAGCAGGTTGATTGGGGACAATGATTACAGCTTTTGACTGGAAAGAGGAGTTTGTAAAGGTATTTGAGGAAACCGAAGAAAGCGAAACACCACTCACCCAACTTCGCCAGACAGCAGTACCGACAGTGACATTATTCATAGCCCTGAAAGAGATGACATCCAGACCATTAGGAGAAGCTATCTTGTTGAATCCGTAATCAATGAGGATCACCTTTTTCTTAGTGAGATTTGTTGCAGACCCTGTAAGATAGCCAAGGGAAATCCTGTGTTTTGCATTTGTGCCAAGGACAACAGACGCAAAATTTGTAAGTGTTGCGTTGGAGAACTCTGAAGGGATTTCAATGGCTGCGGAAGCTATATCCTCTCGTCCCATGGGGATTCCGGACGTACTTAGATAATAGGAGAACGTGAAATCCTGAACTGCCTGAAAAACGGAATTGGGAGATATAGAAGAGTAAGCAATACAAGGGCCTTTGGGGACGACAACACAACTTTTTGTAGCGTAATTGACATTCTCACCGTTTGTCAATGAGGAAGACGACATGACAGTCTCACCATCACTCCAACTACGGAAATATCCAGTACCTGTTGTCACATTATTTCCCAAAATTGAGAAACCTATAACATCCAATCCCCCTGGAGAGACAATGGGAGATCCAGTATAATCAATTTTGATAATTCGGATTGAAGGAAGTCCTAGCAATGAGCCGTTTGTAACTACAACCTTATGCTTTGCATTAGTACCAAGTATGACAGATGAAAAATTAGTAACTGTGGTGCCATTTGAAAAATTTGATGGAACCTGGATTGCCAACCACTTGATGTCTTTTCTTCCCACAACATCAGCAGTGCTTACATAATAGGAAAAATTATAGGTTCCCAAACCAAGATATGATTCAACCGGCGATACGGATGCATAAGCATAAGATGGTGACTTCTCGATCTGAATGGAAGAGGATCCACTTGCCATTTCTACGGCCTGTTCCCATCCAGCTGTTGAATATTTGTTCTTATTAGCAACAAGCATGGTATCATATTGTTCTGCTTTCACGTGAGCCTGGAATTGGGCTCCCGTAAAATAATTTGTAGCCTTAAGTTTCATGTAGACCTTGACAACTTCCTCCCCAGATGTGGACATATTTGTAATCTGATCGCCAAGAATAAGGGTAAGGGTATCACCATTCGTTATAACACCGAAACGCCCTACTCCCGGATAATTAGTAGCGGAAACAACCAAAGGATAATACCTGAAAGGGAGAAGCCCTTTTTTGACACCTGTATCATCATAATAATTACTGACTGCTATACAATTCGTAATCGGTAAAGATGGCCAGAAAAAATCGGATGGTTTTGTTATCTTTATAACGTTAACACCAGCGTTTGTAAGCCCGGTCTGCTTGAGAATCTGGTTTGAAATAGTCATAACGAGAGTCTTCACATTGGTATTTACTGGGATGGAAGCAGGAGCCATAGAAATTCCCACATAATTTACCGCATTCTTGACTAAAACATCATCCCAATCGGCATCTTGTCTGAAATCATTCCCACTACCGCTATTCGCATTGTTAGCTTGCTGAGCATGTCCTATCATGAATTGCATTCTATCGTTCCAGACAACCTGCCTTTCTCCGATATAACACCATTCATTCGGCCAAGCTGCATCATTGTTATCTGGATCTGGATTTACAAAAAACTGGATAGCGTTGCCATTATGAATCATTCTAAAACCGACATTTGAGCTCTGTGCTATGCCATTATTAATATTTAATTGAAAGTCAAAGTTGACCATATTCGTAAGATTGATACTCCGGCCATCAGGTCGAATCCCATTGACCAAGTCAAGACTGTTTAATGCTGTCTCATAATACCCTATAACGCGTCTTCGATCACCGGCGCCCCAGACCCCCACTTCATTAGCAAACTCGATGGAATTGGCAAACGTATCCCACATTCCTGCAGGATTTCCATATCCGTAAACCTTTGTTATTGGAGTCGTCTTTTCCTGAAAAAGCCACATACTCACCGAACAGTGCCGCCTTAAATCGGCAGTTGCCGTACTGTTTACTTCATAGTCTAACCAAGCGTATGTCCTTATAGCTTCCACACCAAAAGGATGATACGCTGTAGCTGAAAAACGATTTGTATTATATGCATATCTTCCCATCCAATAACCGTTTCGCGCTCCCCCACCATCATTGGGAGTATTACGTAACTGTAATACACCTCCTGCTATCGTCAATGTTGAAGGAGTCCCCCCAGCCACATCAGGAACAACAACACCATATTGGCGTCCATAAGCTATGAAATTGGACCACTCTGTCTGCGTAACTCCAAAATTATCAGTGAACGGCTCTTTATAATACTTTGATTGTGAAAAAAGGTTATTGCTCGTTAAAAACATCACGAATAACAAGCTAATAGAAAGTACTAACTTTTTCATAAAACACACCTCTGTATATTTTTTTCTCACCTTATATTATCGGCAGAACAGATCTTGCATATTAAGTTAAAATAGCAAAAAAAATAAACATATATTTAATATTGCATATTTCATACCAAAGTTAAATTAAATAAAACTTGAAGTAACAATAAAAATAAATCCTTCCCCAAAAAGGCTGTGCAAGTGACTTGTACGGAAATTTGATCCTAAAAAACCCTGTTTTTCACGATTGCCTGTGAAGTTGAGTTAAATGAGTTTATACTTTTCAATAAAAATTGATTTTTTTGTGATATCTTCTTGACAAATTAATGTAATCTTATTATTTTATAATATGTACTTTAATTGTTTTTATATAAACCCAGTATTTTTATGATAAAATTACAATCGGTTGTATTTTTCTTTTTAACAGCTTTTACTCTCCTCAACGCATCTTCCACTTTTGCGCAATTTCCTGTTTATCCCAAAACAGAATCTCTTAAGATAGATGTTTCAGAGATCATGGCTTATGAGATTCTTTCTGATGTGTCAAAGTGGTTCCAACGGCATAATACAGATGCTTCACTTGAAAAATATTTCAAATCTCTTAAAACCGTATCAAAATTGGATCTCAATCCGACCCTCTCAGCTATGGAATGGAAAGCCTTTCTCACAAGTCTTGCAGGCTATTCCACAGAGGAAAATATAAGTATGGACTCCTTGGTTTCGAAAAAAATCGATACCTCTCCTGAATATCTGCTTCTTTCCTGTGCTGTTAAAGTTATTTCGGGAACAACAATGCAGGAGAAACTGGCGGGGTTAGATCTTGTGACTCGGAATTTTTCTACAAAGCAACTTTCTCCTTATGAAGTGGATGTTTTGAGTTCCGTGATTTTGTCTGCTCTTCAAGATGAAGAATCTCTTATAAGGTACAAAGCTGTCCTACTTGCAGGGCGCCTGAAGTTGAAAAATTATGTTTTAAGATATCTGACTTCGAAATTCAAGAATGAGAATAGCGACGATTCCATGACAGCCGCTCTTGAAGCATCGTTGAATCTCATGGGGTTCCCCACTATCGCAAAAGCTATGATGTATGTTGTTGCCAATAAGAACCAGACCTCTTATCCAAAGGATGGACAAGTATGGATGATTGATGACGTTGGAACGATGAAATCAGTGTCGAAATTTCTTATTAACAATGAAGGAAAAGCTTCTGCACAGGAAATTATGAGGGTTCTTTATTCTGCTGCCACTCTCGATTATGATCCTCATCTTACAACCGATGAACTTGAAAAATATGAAAATGTCAGCTACTATGATGAGGAATCCCTATCTAAATTCAAAACAGAAATCATTGCAGGTGACCCCTTCCTCAACAACTTAAGGATAATGGTTGAAGATCCTCTTCCTAAGAAAAGGATAGCAGCTCTGAAAGAACTGGAAAGTCATGGGCTTCTTGGTAAGTCCGGATATGCCATCATTCGTTCTCTGGCGAATACGGAGAGCATTCTGGTCCGGTTCCACATGATAAAAGCTGCTGGTCTATCGGCGCAACCTGAAATTGGATTTGAGTTGATAGAATATCTCATAGATCCCTATTATACGGACATCACATTGGAATCCTTGATTAGGCTTGCCAATAAGGCTGTGATTCCAAAACTTCAGGAATGCAAGGGAAAATCCAAGGATTCCGTCGTATCCTATAAGATTGAGAAAGCGATAGCAAAGCTTAACAGTTATTAAGGGTTACGTCTCCCTTATCTTTTCCAGGTATTCCTTTGTCTTCTGCTTCAATGCGTTGTCCCTATAGGAATTCCTTGCTGCTAGTTTGAAATATTGCGATGCGAGAATGTTCTCGTTCAGCATCAAGTAGGTCTCTCCTATATAATGATAGGGATCCGCATCTTCGATTTTTGACTGTGCAGTGGGTTATCAATAATCAAGAGCCTTATACTATAACCCTGCTTTCAGGTTGACCACTAACGTGGAGAAGACCTGGTCAGACTCGCTCTCAGATATACCAACGCTCAATATAAAAATCGACGTTGTCCCAAAGTCAGTCCTTCTCTTTTCTCCAGCGGGTCATGACCCGCTGGAGGGAGTCTCCGAGTGGGAACATTTTATTCTTAAGCAAAGTAGATTCGTTTTCAAACTTTTGGGAGCGTATCTCAAATATGGTCCAGATAAGAACATGAAAATGATGTCGTTTATCACATGGCAACCAACTTTGGGGCATTATCAAAAAAATCTCAATTAAAAAATGGCTGTAGAAATGAACCTAAACCAAATTCAAACAAAGAGGGATTAATAGACTTTTTAGGTTATTCTGCAGCCAAAGCTTCCTGCCGTAATTCTTTAGCCTCAGAATCCACGGCTTCCTGTCCAGAACGTTTTACAAGTTCAGACTGCTTGTCAGACTCGCTCTTGAGATCATTGATAACAGCCTTGTCATCATCAAAAGCATTGTCAATAGCTACTGGTTTGGAAAGCCCTTTGGATTTTGTATATTCAGTGGCCTGATCACCATTCACTACGACTTCCCTGATGAAATCAAGGAGCATCTGCCTGTTATCTGTTGATAAACCGGATTCTGTCACAAAATCCTGGACAATGACTTTTCCTTCAAAAACAGCGACAACAGAGCGGTCCTTGTCAACAGCGTTTACAGAGAGCGTGGTGCCACGTACACCAACAACAGCAGCAGGAGTCTGAAAACGGACATCATTCTTTTCCTTTGCAAATTTCTTGACAACAGCCAGAACTTTCCCTGAACTGGGAATTTTCAGTTCAGTCTTGAGCCCTTTCTTTTGAAAAGCGCGGTAGAGCTGAGCCTCAGAGTTCTGTACAATCCGGAAGATCGTGCCATTATTGAAAAATATGGAGACCCAGGAATTTTCCCCTGTCTTGATCACATCTTTTTCTGAAAGTGACATACCAACAACCATTTTCTTGAACTCGCCAACACCTTCAGCCTGAAAAAGGACATTGCCAGACAAAGAAGAAACACGAGCAGTCACAGGCTTTACTTTTGCAGGAGCTGAAAAAACCATTCCTGCCATAAGAAGAAGTGAAAGTAAAAAAACTAATATTTTTTTCATGAGGGAACTCCTTTAATAATGATATTTGATGGATGCGCCTGTAAAAAGGGTGACAAAATTGTACGCCTTAACAGACATGGAGAGATCGATTTCAAAATCCTTCCATCTATAACCAGCACCCAGTGTTGTGCTAAAAGAGGTGGTGCTGTCTTGAGGACTTAAGTTCTCAACAGTCGAAGATTCATCTTGAAACCGTGAAGCAATGGCAGTAGAAGTGATAGTCCTAGAATCTATCAGATATTTCATGAAACCCAACCGCAATTTCAGTTTCTCAATCACCTCATATTCCAAAGAGATTGAAATGGGCATCTGAACTTTTGACTGGACAGATTCAACAGACTTATCGTTTGTTCCCCATGTACTTTCCGTATTGAGCAATGTCCTCTTTTCAAGATTAAGTCCTGCGGAGTAAATGATCTTCAAGTCATCCCGTGGTTTTGTATGCAAGGCGAGTAATGGCATACCACCAATTGCTGTATCTGAAAAAGTTTTGACAAGATAAGTATCAACCCCATGGTTGGTCAAGCCACCATCATTGCGGTCTATCTTTTCCACATATTTTGTTGAAGTATCCTTGAGATAGAAGTCGAGCATTATTATGAGACGGGATGTGTCGCTCAACTTGAGAATAGGACGCAGAAGGAAATTGAACGTGGGAGTTCCTGTTGAAAGATAGGAGATATCTGCATATCCCTTGTTTGTGACCATTGACTCTTTGTATCCAAAATCGAGGTCTGCCAGAGTCATATCCACAGCAACATCACATTGATTTAATATCCAGAAATCATCCAACGTGAGACCCAGAGATATGTTCTGCTCCATATAACTCTTCCTATTGGACATGGTTCCATCATCAGCGTTTGGTACAGTTCCAGCAGCGATAACGACCTTATCATTCTTTTTATTGTAAAAGAGAGAATACTTAAGACCCAATGCCATTTTCGACGTAAGTTTCCTTCCAACGAGAACATCGAAGGAATGTTCTGGTGAAAATGTAGTTAAACTAAAATCAAATGGTTCAGTTGAAGCAAATGATGTTGTAGTATCCCCTACACCATTAAATCCTGGAGGAGATACTGTGTTTAAATAGCTAACGGAAGATGCTCCAGCAGCTGTTCCTGTTCCAAAGCTATTGTAAATAAATCCGTTATACGCCCTTCCCATGAAGAGAGCTGCTTTGAATCCCAAAGGCAACCTGAAAGTGGCGCCACCCCAAGGAGAGCCCTGCCAGATTTCTGCATAAGCAGTCCCATATTTCAACATGGTTCCAGGAGCAAAAAACATGTTATAATCATTCTGTATAAGCACATTGGGAATACCATAAGCCTGACTCAATGCATCTTTAACACCTGCAGGAACATCAATGGGAAGGGCTCCCGTCCCTTCGTACCCATTCGGCTCATACTGTGCATATCCTATCTGCGCAACAACAACCAAAAACAATGTAAGCACTAAATTTCTCAAAATAGACATTGAAAACACCTCCATAATTAATGACTTTAATTTAGCAAATTTTATCCAAAAGTCAATAGGAAACCAATCATAAAAAAATATTTTCCTTGGCAACTTGACAAATCTAGTGTTCCTTGACTTTTCCTAAAGTTGATTTTAAATCCATAATACTATAATATAGTGCAACACAACATGAGGAGAACCGAACATAAAAAACACCTTTTTCTCAACTGACAAAAACAGGTTTTGATCCGGATGAGAAAAAAATACCAGGAAGTCCTGCTCAAAACCAACATGGACCAGAACCTTGATATCAAACATCAAGACATTTTACCAGGATTCACAGACAAAAAAGCAATGGATGTTAAAATCAAATAACACTTAAAAACAAAGGATCACATAATGACAAAACAGACAGAAGGAATCCGAGTCCCTGCAGAAAGCCTCACTCATTTCATGCGTGATGTACTGATCAAGGCAGGAGTGCCAGAAGAAGACGCCCACATCTGTGCTGACATCCTGATTGCAGCAGACCTCCGTGGCATAGACTCACATGGCATCAACAGACTGAAACCGATCTATTATGACAGGATAAAGCAAGGAACACAGACAGCAGTAACAAAGATGGAAATCGTGCGGGAAGGTCCCACCACAACAGTGATTGACGGCCATAACGGGATGGGGCATGTCATTGGGAAAAAAGCCATGGACATCACGATTGAAAAAGCGAAAAAATATGGGATGGCCATGACAGCAGTCCGAAATTCCAACCATTATGGCATTGCAGGATATTTCGGTTTGATGGCTTCTGAAAAGGACATGATCGGAATCACAGGAACGAATGCACGGCCTTCCATCGCACCCACTTTTGGTGTGGAAAACATGCTGGGAACAAACCCACTTACATTTGTGATGCCATCAGATGATGGTTTCCCCTTTTTCCTGGACTGTGCCACATCTGTTACACAACGTGGAAAGATTGAAGTCTATGCACGCGAAGGAAAAGAGACGCCCTCAGGTCTTGTCATAGACCGGGAATCGAACTACCTGACAGATTCCAAAGCGATACTCGACATGCTTACACAAGGGACAGCAGCCCTCGTTCCTGTAGGTGGAGTTGGTGAAGAGACAGGCGGATACAAAGGTTATGGATATGCGACTGTCGTTGAAATCCTTTCAGCAGCACTGCAGGGAGGCTCCTTCCTCAAAGCGCTTCTCGGTGTTGAGAACGGCAAAAAAGTCCCCTACCATCTTGGGCATTTTTTCATGGCCATAGATATTGCAGCTTTTACAGATCCTGCTGATTTCAAAAAAACAACAGGAGACATACTTCGAGCTTTGAGAAATTCGAAAAAAGCTCCAGGCTATGAAAGGATTTATACCGCAGGTGAGAAAGAACATCTCGTCTGGCTTGACAGGTCAAAGAACGGCATTCCCATAAACAAGGAACTGCAGGATGAGATCAACGGTCTTGTGAAAGAACTGAGCCTTCCCCATTATGGATTTCCTTTCTGATACAGCAGTCCAAGGAGATTTGCCAATGCACATGAAAGTCCTTTTTATCATATTGATCATCCCTCTTGCCACAATGATGGCAGCAAACACAACAACAGTGGAATACTATTCTGGTAGCAAGGGCAGCATCAGTATTCAAGCTCTTCCTGTCCGTGTTGCCTATGAAATCACAATCAAAGGGAAAAGCCAGTATAAGACACTCATGGCACAGGTTACAAAAAAAAAGGATCAAACCAGAAAATATGAACTGTCAGACATTGACAATGAATTCTCATGGACATTGCCTGGTCGTGACGGGAAAGGAACTTATGATGTGATCATCTATGGGCTTCTCCCCACAGGAACATCATACAGAGGACTCGCTCATTTCTCTTTTACTACAACGGATGACTATCCAAAGGAACTGATTGATATAGCTGCAGAACGGATGTCCTATTACGATGCTGCCAAGAACAGGTTCAGACTTGTTCCCCCACCTCTTTCAACAGATTCTGCAATCCCCCTAAAGGGGATGAACAAATACAGGACAGTGATGATCCAGATTGCAAAAGCAGGGAAAGCCCCACGCCAGCTTAAATTCACAGGGACTGAAAGCACAAACTTCAACTGGATCTATCATGTGAAAGAAGGTCCTGGTCTATATACTGTCAGCATTTTTGGCAATGACAAAGGTGGAAATGATTTCATAGCTCTCTGTACATTCACGATTACATCCAAATCGAACCAAGACCCGAAAGAGATTGAATACCCCATCAATGACAAGATACTTTCTTATGCCCTTTCTGTCACAAACAAGACAGTTGGTCGCGGAGAATGCTGGGATCTGGCAGCAGAAGCCCTGGATTTCTATAATGCAGATTGGGCACGGCCGTTCTCTTTTGGCAGACCTGTTGACCCTAAAAAAGAACCTGTCCTCCCTGGTGATATCATCCAGATGTACTCATTGAAACTTGTGAGCACACTACCAGACGGTTCTATCAAGACTGAATATTTCGGGTTGCCTCAACATACTGCCGTTGTAGAGAAAGTACCAGACACAGATATTTATATCATGTTGAATCAGAACATCGCAGGGAAGCGATTTGTCATGAGAAGCATTTTGGATCTGAATCATCTCATTTCTGGACGCATAGAATTCTACAGACCAGTAGCTGGTCTTATCAAAGGGAAAGAAGATTAAGACTGGATAAAATCCCTTAAGTGATCATGATTCTTCTTTATCTTATCCAATACGGACATTTCAATCCTGCGAATTGTCTCAGGAGAGGAATGGAACATATCACTTGTCTCTTTCAAGGTGTATTTCACACCATCATAAAAACCAAACCTGTACATTATGATCTTTTTTTCTATATCCAGTAGATTGGAAAGGACTTTCTTGATGGCTGCTTTCATCATCTTGTTTGTAACCAGAGCTTCTGTTTCCCATTTATCATCCGTAACAATGACTTCATGATAGCTTTGTGAACCGTCAAAGCCAACTTCCTTATCCAAGGATACAGCAGGTTGACTAAGATTCATTACCATATCCACTTTGGAAAGGGATTCATTAAGGGCTAAAGCGACATCCTGACTTGTTGCTGGTGAATACCGTACCCTTTCGAGTTCAACAAGTTTCCTTTCAATTTTCCTGAGAAACTCCTCTTTCTTAACAGGAATGGGAACATCCCTGCAATAGTTATAAAGATATTTCTGTATATAATGCCTGATCCACCAGAACGCATAAGTACTGAATTGATATCTTTTCCTGTAATCATATTTTTCAATGGCTTTTAATAGCCCTATGTTTCCCTCTTGTATCAAATCAACGAGATTCAAGTCTTTTTTAAGGTATTTCTTAGCAATAAGTATGACCAACCTGACATTTGCGAAAAACAGCTTGTTTTTTGCAGCAACATCGCCCTTTTTCATCCTTTTACACAACATTATCTCTTCATCTTTATGTAATATGTCTAATCCAGCTTTTTTAATACACTTAATATAATCATTCAACTCTGACTTCAGATAATTATTCATATTCTATCCTTTTCATATTCATGAATTAACACTTATAATATATGCAAATATAGTGCCAAAAAATAAAAAAATATTATAAGTATAGAATCAGGTTAAATCTATCTATATTGAAGGTTATGCTATTAAATTAAAAATTAAAAACTATCTGGTTATTTTTTATACAGATAAAAAGTATAAAATTATTATATAGCCTATTTAATACTGTATTTCTTCTTAAACTTTTCAATTCTACCAGCAGCATCCAAAAGCTTTTCCTTACCAGTAAAGAAAGGATGGCAAGCAGAACATACTTCTACCTTCAGATTTTCAACAGTGCCTCGGGTCTGGATCTTGTTGCCACAAGCACATTCTATGGTTGTCTCCACATATTTAGGATGTATATCCTTCTTCATGATGTTCTCCTCAAAGTGATAATTAGGCATAAATATAACTTAGAAGCGTAAGGAAGTCAAATTTTTTTAATATGAAAGCGAGGCAAACTATGATTAAGAAAAAGAAGAAACGAGAGATATTTTTATGAATTTATTGACAAAACATCTTTCTTCATATATATTATTGCTCTATTAAAATCAATATAAGAGGTAGCCCATGTCCAGAGCATGTGATCTTTGCGGAAAAACGATAGTCTTTGGAAACAACGTAAGCCATTCCAATAGAAAAACCCCCCGTTCTTGGAAACCTAACCTTCAATCTGCCATTTTCATGGTAAATGGGAAAAAGACCAAAAAACGCGTTTGTACACGTTGTCTTAAGAAAGGCAAAACAATCTAAGTTTTTGAGATTTAGCTTCTGTCCCATTCAGGAATATCCTTAAGCAAATCCGGATATCTTTCCAGTTTGTTATGCAATGTTTTCCTTGTTACTCCAAGGATTCGTGCTGTTTTGCTTAAATTCCTGTTTGTTGACCTGATTGTCTCCCTTATCATTATCTTTTCCATATCCTCAAAAGTCATACCTGTTTTTATGACACTAGCAATATCCTGATTAGGATCCTTCACAATAGGTCTGACCTGAAAAAACTGAGGGGTCAAATCCTCAAGCACAATCTCTCCTGTCTCATTTATGACAACCAACCGTTGAATGACATTCCTAAGCTCACGGACATTCCCTGGCCACCTGTAATCTAAAAACTTATCAAGGACATCCCTTTTCAACTTCACACTTTTACCATATTCTTTGTTGAATTCCTCAAGAAACGCATGTGCTAACACGACGACATCTCCTTCCCGTTCCCTCAAAGGTGGAAGGATCACATTGACAACATTCAATCTATAAAACAGGTCTTCCCGAAAAGAACCGTCCCTGATTTTTTTTTCCAAATCCGCGTTTGTAGCCGCAATAAGACGGATATCAACCTTCACTTTTGTATTACTGCCTACACGTTCAAATTCAAATTCCTGGAGCACTCGGAGAAGTTTGGCCTGCACTTCCTGTTTGAGATTGCCTATCTCATCCAGAAACAAAGTCCCTTTGTTTGCAGATTCGAATTTTCCAATCTTCTTGATGAGGGCTCCTGTAAATGCGCCTCGCTCATGTCCAAAAAGCTCATTCTCGATCAAAGTGTCCGGTATCGCTGCACAATCCACTGCCACAAACGGACCGCTTTTCCTGTGACTGTTATAGTGTATCGCTTTGGCAACAAGCTCTTTCCCTGTTCCACTCTCACCAGTAATCAGGACAGTGGAGTCATTGGTAATCACCTTGCGCAAGGTCTGGAATATTTTTGCCATCTGACTGCTTTTCCCTTTGATCGTATCAAAGGAATATCTGGATTCCACTTCGCTGCGCAGTTCTTCCAGTTGCTGTTCCAAGGAAAGCCTGTCCAAAGCGTTTTTTACAAGAACCAAAATCTTGTCATTATCAAAAGGTTTTGTCACATAATCAAAAGCGCCAAACTTGATGGCCGAAATCGCATTCTGTAAATCCTTATCCGCTGTTATGATGATAACAACTGTAGCGATATTGTCATTCTTCACATTCTGTATGACTTCAAGACCTGTCATGCCAGGCATGCGCATATCCAAAAGGGCAAGATGGAAATTATCCCGCTTCAGGAGTTCCCATGCCTGTGACCCATTATCCACAACAGTCACATCATAATCTGGCTGCAGAAGCTCAAGCAACAATTCCCGGATACCGGCCTCATCATCAGCTACAAGAATCTTATGTTTCATCAGCGTTACCCCTTAGTTGTTTTCTATGGCAGGCAAGTAGATCATAAACGTGGTTCCTTCACCCAGCCTGCTGCTTACTTCAATGGTCCCATTATGCTCTTCAATGATCTGGTTTGTTATGGAAAGCCCCAGTCCTGTCCCACTTTTCCTGGTTGTATAAAAAGGATGGAAGATTTTGCTGATCTTGTCCTGAGGGATTCCTGGACCATTATCCATCACCCTGATGACGACAAACTGCCTGTATCTGTTATCCACCATCTTTTTCACGATTGAACTTGTAAAAATGGATAGCTCCTTGATTTCTTTGTCCATCATCTGTACTGCATTCAGGATGATATTGATGAAGACCTGCTCAAGCTGCTGCCAGTCTCCTTCCACGTTGGGAATATCCAGAAGTTTCTGGTTCAGCTTGATCCCATTTTTTTCAACCTGATAATGGACCAGACTGAGAGTGTTCAGGAGGATATCATTGATATTGCAGGGCTGTTTCCCAGAATGCCTCGGACGCGCGAAAGAGAGAAATCTCTCAACAATATCATCCAGCCGTTTGGACTCCCTGCTCACGATATCAATATACCGCTCAAGAAAAGCCTGATCCTGGATTTTTTTTGGAAGAAGCTGTGTAAACCCACGAATGGAAGTGAGAGGATTCTTGATTTCATGGGCCAACCCTGCGGACATCTCTCCTAAAGCGGCGAGCTGCTCCGCACGTTGGACCTGGTTTTCTAAAAGCTTCTTTGTGGTAAAATCCGTCAGGTTAATGACAGACCCTATGATCCTATTCCTGTCGTTTTTCAGCACAGAAACAGAAACTCCCAGGACTGCATTCTCTCCAGTCTCATTTTCAAACGTCAACTCATAATTGATGATATTCTCTCCATCCTTGATAGAACGCATGATATCGAACTTGTCATCTGAAATCCTCTTGAAAAGGGACGAGATGTGCTGGTTAACATACCTGTCAGCAGAGATATTCAGTATGTATTCAGCTCCTTTGTTCACAGTAACCACACGTCCTGAAAGGTCAGTGGTGATGACACCACTGGGAATACTGTGCATGATATTCTCATAATAATTTTTGACATTTATAATTTCTTCGTACAAAAGGGCATTCTCAAGGACGACTGTTATCTGGGCAACGATACTAGCCACAATTTCCACATCGTCTTGGGAGAATGAAAGGATTTCCCCTTCACCAGGAGCACTCTTATTGACCAGGACAATAAGACCTATGGTCTCTTTCTGTGTCTTGAGAGGCGCAGAAATGAGTGAATGCAGGTGTGCGGTTTCAGGATGGATGGAGCTGAAACGACCATCAGACATGATATCGCTGACAACAAGCGTATCTTTCTGCAGGAAAAGCCACTCAAGAAGGTTCTTTCCATCAGTTCGGATTTCCTTAAGAATCCTTTCATTAAGTCCAAGGCTTGCACGAGGTACAAGTGTATCCTTATCCTTGAGAATGATAGTGCCCACTTCAGCTGAGACTGAAGTAATCATGAGATCCAAAATAAGGTTAAGCAGCTGATTGATGTTCAAAGTGGAATAGATGGCTTTCACGATGTTTTTGAAGAGTTCCAATTCAGAAGTCAGTTTTCTAATTTCCTTGTCTGATATGCTCATAGATCCATCCTCGGTATATCTCCCCAGAGATTTTCCAAATCATAATTTTCGCGCGCATCTTTCAGAAACAGATGGACAATCGTCCTGCCAAGGTCCATAATGACCCATCCACTTGACCACTCCATTGATTCAGAATAGATGAGAAATTTTTTCGTTTTTGACAAACGCCTCAACTCCGCATGCAAAGCCGAAAGGTGCGAGGAAGACTGCGCTGTTGCAATCAGGAAGTTTTCAGTATAGAAGGAAGAGCCTGAAAAATCAAGTTTTACCAGGGTTTCAGCTTTCCTATCTTTGAGGAGCTTGACGATATCTGCAAACACACGTTCATATTTTTTCATGGCCCAGTACCGGTCTTTTTTGGAACAAAGTCCTCACCTACAATGACAGTGACATCAATAAGAATCAGTTTGTTGATTTTCGGATAAATATTCTCACATTTGATAATATCGCCGATCTGCTGGGCCGCATAGAAATTACCAGACCTGTCGAAGACATACGTCTTCTTATATTTTGAATGGTCAGCATTACCGAACTCCACTACATTGTAACCAAAATAAAGAAGACGATTACGGATTTTTGCTGCCATCCCTGGGACATCTGTGCCGTTAAGGACTTGGACATTGACCATCTTTGGATTAAAATCCGGTTGCAAAGCGCCCAACCGCTCATAAAAATCCTTGACGCGTGATTTCACGACTTCAGGTTCAATCACGATATAGTCCTTCCCCTTTTCTGTCAGGAAGGATCCAGGAATACGCATTGTCTCAATATTGTAAGGCTGGAAATTCCCGCTCTTCCTAAAAAACCAGAGAATATCATCAATACTGACATTCGTACGTACGAACCTGAGAAGAGTCTTGATAATCTTGAAATTTTTCAAAATTTCCCGGTCTTTGACCAGCAATCGCGCAATAATCTGTATCAACTCCAGCTGTCGTTCACTACGGCCAAGGTCTCCTCTCTCATCACTTCGGAAACGTATATACTGCATGGCCTTCTCACCATCAAGATCCAGTTCACCAACAGGCAAATCAATATAAAGATTCTGTACAGTGTCAACATACTTAAGAGGCTTATCATTAAAAATCCTGACTGGACCAAGGATATCGACAATTTTCACAAGTCCTTGGATGTCCATCACAGCATAAAACTGGATAGGATAACCTGTCATCTTTTCAAGATAACTCACAAGAGCCTGAAGCCCCATTTTGGGATAGATACTGTTGATCTTATCATAATAAAGATTCTTGAGCTTAACTCTTATATCACGTGGAACAACCACAAGCCCAAGTTTCTGCGTCTTGACATGGTAATAACCTATGATAATCGTGTCTGTATGGCCTTTGCTGATTTCATTGTCTGTTCCTACAAATAAAAAAGAGATGACCTTATCCCTTGCAAAATAGGCATTCATCCTGTTTTTTTTTATTGTAGAAAAAATCCCAAAAAGGATTAAAAAGGAAAGAAGAGCGACCAAAGAAACAGTTATATAGTTCCACTCCCAAAGCTTCTTCTTTTTTGATTCATTTTTCTTGTCTTGCATAATCCTCACACTGTATATTTTTTATACAATATAGTAAAGGATCAGGCTATTGTCAAATATAGAGATTAATGATGGATTTTTCCAAAGGAGCAGGAACTAGCCCCTTGATACTCCTCCCCATTGAAACATAATTCCGAATCATGGTTGAGCTGATTTCCATGACAGGAATATCAATTTTGGAACACCCTTTTTCAGGGTTAAACTGCTTGCCATCCCTTGGGAAGAAAACGATATTGGTCTCTTTCATAATGTATTCCAGTTTTTTCCAAGTATGCATTTTCCCTGCCCAATCTGAACCAAGAAGTAAAAAGTATGAATGTTGAGTACCATATTTATCTTTAATCGTTCTTATGGAATCTGCTGTATAGACCACCTTCCTGCTTTCCATTTCATGGGTTGAGACAATAAATTTTCTTTCTCCATAAAGCGCTTTTTCCAGAAGTGCTAACCTTTGTAGCGGTTGAACACGGCATTTTTTATCCTGTTTATGTGGAGGAATATAGGAAGGGACAAAAACAACAAAATCAAGTGAAAGAGACTGTATGGTTTCATAGGCTACACGGATATGTCCATTATGGACAGGATCGAAAGTCCCCCCCAGAATCCCTATCCGTTTTTTAACCATTCATTTTACCTGTTTTTCAATCTAAGGAGAAGGAAATTATTCAATTTCAATGAACTCCGACAAGGATTTCAAACGAGTCTGAACATCCCCATTGAGAAGCAAGGCTTTTCCTTGTTTAACGACATAAAGATCTGTTGAACCATTCGATTTCACATGTCTTGCAAGATAGAGATCCGGATTTTTTGAAAGTATCTTTTCCATACCTTCAATATCCCTGACCTTATGCCCCAGCAAAACAGTACCATCTGGTAAAGATATTTTCCTGAAACCTAATGGCAACACTGTCTTTTCTTCTTCAGCAGATTTGACAGCCTTGACTTTTTTTTTCATTCCTCCTCCAATCCCATCAGCCAGCATGGATATAGGCATATTTTTCTTTGACTTCCTGTTTATATGCCTCGTAAAGAGAATACCTCTCTTTTTCTGTCATGTCAATTTTTTTATCTAACAAATCCATGGCTATCTTGCGGCTCTCCTCCAACAGGCTGAAATCCTTGATGAGATCCGCAGGTGCCAGATCAGGCATACCGGACTGCCGTGTACCCAGAAATTCACCAGGTCCACGCATACGCAAGTCCTCCTCTGCCAGACGAAACCCATCTCCAGACTGACGCATGATAGCCATCCTTTCCTTGGCTTCATCACTGATTCCATAAGGTGTGACAAGCATGCAATAGGACTGCTTGGCTCCCCTTCCAGTGCGGCCACGTAACTGATGTAACTGGGCAAGCCCGAACCTATCCGCATGTTCAATGACAATAATGGATGCATCCGGCACATCCACACCCACTTCCACGACTGTCGTGGAGACCAGGATGCGGGTCTCCCCATTCCTGAATTTCAACATGCTTGCATCTTTCTCATCTTTTGACATCTGTCCATGGATAAGCCCCACGCCTAAACCTTTGAATATGGACGTACTGAATCGTTCATACATGGAAAGGACATCCTTCAAATCGACCTTGTCAGATTCTTCCACAAGTGGATATATAAAAAAGGCCTTTTCCCCATTTTCAATTTTTTGTCTTATGAATCCATAAAGATCATTGACCTGTTTGTCTGTATACCATTTTGTGATGACAGGTTTTCTGCCAGGTGGCAATTCATCAATCACGGAAAGCTGCAAATCGCCATACAAGGTCAGGGAAAGGGTCCGTGGTATCGGTGTAGCTGTCATGACAAGCAGATCCGAAACTCCTCCCATCCCTTTTGAAACAAGGACCTTCCTCTGTTCTACACCAAACCTGTGCTGTTCATCAACAACGACAAGCGACAACTCCTTAAAAACAACATCAGGTTGCAGAAGAGCATGTGTTCCTACAACGATCCTGCAACTACCACTTGATATCTTATCCAGAACTGTTTGTCTTTCCTTCTTCCTTAACCCACTCACAAGCATTTCAGCACGTAGCCCTAAAGGATCAAGCATCCGGTTCATACTGGAAAAATGCTGTGTTGCCAAAATTTCCGTAGGAGCCATCAAGACAGACTGATGACCACTACTGACAGACATGAGCATGGCAAGCAAAGCGACAACAGTCTTTCCAGAACCGACATCTCCCTGAAGAAGCCTGTTCATAGGTGATGGGGATGATAAATCACGTGAAATCTCATTCAAGACACGTAATTGTGCAGCTGTCAATGAAAAAGGCAACACGTTCATAAGTTTTTTTTGAAGTGAGCTGTCATCATATCTGACGTTTTTCTTAATCTGCGTCGCATCCCTACCCCGTTTCGTCATATAGATCTGGAGAAACAATAACCTGTCAAAAGCCAACCTTCTCCTTGCAAGTTCAGCCTCAGCAATAGAGTCAGGGAAATGCATATTCTTAAGTGATTCATCGAGTTTCGGTAAAGATGTCTTTTGTAGGATTTCTCCAGGCATAAATTCTTCAATAAGCGGAAGGGCTTCCTTCAGTTCTCTCCACAGGATGGTTCTTAGCAGACGGGTAGAAATCATCTCGAATTCAGAATAGACTGGCACAATCCTGTTTGTGTGGATCGTTTTTTCTTCTCCCTCTTCTGAATCAATGATTTCAAATTCGAAATTTGTTATCTGCTGTTCATTATAACGAGCGTAGTAACGGGTTTTGCCACTTATGAAAAGCTCTGCTCCTACCTTGAGAATCTTTGAATAATATTTGACCTGTTGTGCATTAAAGAAGTTCGCAACAAGATAACCTGTCCCATCAGTGAGGACAACCTTGAGCATGCTTCCCCGAAATCTTGTGCGGATCTCCTGGACAGAAAAAACCTTCACAAGAAAAGTACCTGCCCCCTCCTGTGTAACGACCAAGTCACCAATTTTACTTACCTTTCTCCTGTCCAAGTATTGCCTTGGAAAATAGAAAAAAAGATCGCGGAGTGTATTAATATTTTTCTGTTTGAAAGCTTCAGCGCGTTTCTCACCTATACCTTTGCAGAAACGGATGTTCTTAGAAAAGAAAGCATTCATGGGATAAAGCTAATCAAAAGATCCGATAATGTCAAAAAAAGACACCATACAGCAACTGCCACATGGTGTCCCATGATATTTCGTTTAAGGAAAAGTTTCTATTTTTGCTCAGGTGTCGGAAGGGATTCCAATCCTGGAAGTGCAGATGGCTGTGCTTGTCCGCCCTCGCCCTGTTGCTGTTGCTGTTCCTGTTGTGCTTGTTGCTGTTTCATGATGTTTTCCAGTTCCTTGTCAACAGACGTACGGCTTTTGGAATACATAAAGGATATACCAAATGCCAAAATGACAAATGCTATGGCGAGACCTGCAGTAATTTTCTGGAGCGTATCAATACCACCAGCACCTAGGACAGAATCAGCAGAAGAGCTTCCAAAAAGCCCCATCCCCGATGCCTTGCTCGACTGGAGCAAAATAATCAATGTGAGCAGGATGGCCACAATAACAAAAAGAACTATCATCAAAGTAATCACAATCAGCCTCCGTTATTTCTTTATCAGAGACCGGCCTTCCATTTCAGCCGGTTGTTTGATTTCAAGTAATTCAAGCATGGTGGGAGCGATATCCGCCAAAATGCCACCATGATCCAATTTAAGGTCTTTCCTTGGCCCATAATATATGAAAGGAACATTATTGGTGGTATGGGCAGTATGGGGCTTCTTGGTTTCAGGATCTATCATCTGTTCTGCATTGCCATGGTCTGCAGTAATCAGAACCTCGCCACCTGCTTTATCAACAGCTTTGAGCACTTCGCCTACACATGTATCTACAGTTTCAACAGCCTTGATGGCAGCATCCATAAATCCTGTATGCCCGACCATATCACAGTTTGCAAAATTAAGGATAATAACATCATAGATGTTCCTACCAATCAATTCAACAAGTTTTCCCGCAACTGCATAAGCGCTCATCTCTGGTTGCAGATCATAGGTAGCCACTTTTGGGGAATCGATAAGAACCCTGTCCTCATTGGGGAAGGGCTTCTCAATCTGTCCATTGAAAAAGAAAGTGACATGAGCATACTTTTCAGTTTCAGCAATACGCAACTGACGAAGCCCTGCCGTACTTACCACATCACTGAAAATATTCTTAAGATCAACAACAGGATAAGCTACAGGCAGACCGAACCCCTTGTCATATTGCGACATGCATACATAATGGAGTTTTGGGAACTTATTCCTGACAAATCCATTGAATGTAGGGGAAATGAAAGTCTCAGTAATCTGACGTGCCCGGTCAGGCCTGAAGTTAAAAAAAATCACGCCATCATTGTCATCAATCGTAGCAACAGGCTTGCCTTTTTCTATGATGACAGTAGGGGTAATAAATTCATCGTTCTCATTTTTCCCATAACCTGTCTGCACAGCTTCCAAAGCGGATTCAGTCATCACTCCTGTCCCTTCAGTATAGGCCTTATATGCGGGAAGAATCCGTTCCCATCTCTTATCGCGGTCCATGGCATAATATCTACCACTCACAGTAGCAATTTTTCCAGAACCGATTTCCTTGATCTTGTTTTCCAGGTCTGTAATGAACTTTTCAGCAGAACGTGGAGGCGTATCGCGTCCATCAAGGATGGCATGGACAAAAACGTCCTTGATACCCTGCTGTTTTGCAAGTTCAAGCAACGCATAGATGTGATTCATGTGACTATGCACTCCCCCATCCGAGACAAGCCCCATGAGATGGAGTTTTGTTCCTGCGCTTTTCACTTTCGCGCAGACATCCAAAAATGCAGGATTCTTAAAAAATGTCTTTTCACGTATATCTTTATCAATGCGGGTGAGCTGCTGATAGACAATGCGGCCTGCCCCCATGTTCAAATGACCAACTTCAGAGTTTCCCATCTGTCCATCAGGAAGCCCTACATTTTCTCCAGACGCTCCAAGAGTCACATAAGGATATGCCTTTGTAATCCTGTCCCAGACCGGAGTATTCGCTGCCATAATCGCATTCATTTCAGGATTGGAGGACTCTCCCCATCCATCCATGATGATAAGAACAAGTGGTTTTCTTCTCATCCGTTTACTTTTCCTTATTTTGTCTGGAACTTTACAATACGAGCGAATGAATCAGCTTTTAAAGCCGCACCACCAACAAGAGCTCCATCAATGTTGGGCATACCCATCTGCTCATCGATTGTTTCAGGTTTGACGCTGCCACCATATTGGATAACAAGCGCCTCCGCCACATCTTTGCTCCATGTCTTTTCAACAGTGCCACGTATGAACTTATGCATGTCATCTGCATCCTGTGAAGAGGCCGTTTTCCCTGTTCCGATAGCCCACACTGGCTCATAAGCTATGACGACTTTCTTCATCTCATCATTTGTGAGACCTTTCAGTCCATTGAGAACCTGGTCTTTGACAACCTGTTCATGCTTGTTCGCTTCACGCTGTTTCAAAAGTTCACCAACACAAACAACCGGGATTAATCCATTTGCCAAAGCAGCTTTTGTTCTCTTGTTGACAGTCTCGTCAGTTTCGCCAAAAAACTGGCGCTGTTCAGAATGTCCAATAATGACATAGGTACAACCAAGAGACTTGATCATATCAGCTGAAATCATGCCTGTGAAAGCGCCTGATTTTTCCCAATGCATTGTCTGGGCTCCAAGCTTGATCTTGCTTCCTTTGATAACTTCCCCCACAGATTTGATTGATGTAAAGGGAGGGCAAAGAAGGATATCACACTTGTCATATTGACCGACTTCCGCAACCAAAGCTTTGGCAAGCTCTATGGCTTCCGCGTCAGTCTTGTTCATTTTCCAATTTCCTGCGATAAGGGCTTTTCTCATCATATACACTCCTTGATTTTTTCCTATTTATCGTTCAATGCATCGATACCTGGCAGATGACCGAGCTCCAAAAACTCAAGTGATGCGCCACCCCCAGTGGAAACATGAGTCATCTTGCTTTCCAGTCCGGTCTGCTTCAATGCAGAAACGGAATCTCCGCCACCAACAACTGTGATTGCCTTTATGCCAGCAAGAGCTTTTGCAATCTCTTTCGTTCCGTTTGCAAAGTTTGACATTTCAAAAACACCCATCGGGCCGTTCCAGATGACTGTCTTCGCTTTGGAAAGGACTTTCTTGAATTCTGCGACTGATTTCGATCCGATATCGACTCCCATCAGCTCTTCTGGAAACTTATCCTTGGGAATCTTATATATTTTTGATTCATTGTTAAACTCTTCCACAGCGATGTGGTCTTCAGGCAGAAAAATTTCGACATTCGCTTCTGCGGCTTTCTTGAGAATTTCAAAAGCAGTCGTGATCATCTCGTTTTCAACCATTGATTTGCCAATGGGCAATCCTTTTGCTTTGAGGAAAGTATAAGCCATGCCACCGCCAATGATGATCGCATCGACCTTATTGAGAAGATTGGTGATGACACCGATTTTAGAAGAGACCTTCGCTCCACCAAGAACAAGTACGAAAGGTTTCTGAGGGTTTGAAACGGCCTGGCCAAGATACTTCACTTCCTTTTCCATAAGAAAACCAGCTACTGCAATCTTGACAAACTTTGCAATCGTTTCAGTTGAAGCATGAGGACGATGCGCTGTTCCAAAAGCGTCATTAACATAGACATCCGCAAAGGAAGCCAGTTCTTTTGCCATTTTCTCACGGTCCGCTGGTTCTTTGGATGTCTCTTCCTTATGAAACCGGGTATTTTCAAGCATCAGGATTTCGCCAGAGGCAAGGGCGTCAACCATCGTTTTGACTTCAGCACCAACAGCAGCAGGTGCCAATTTGACAGTTTTACCGAGCAATTTTGCAAGATATTCTGCTACAGGTTTCATCCTGCATTTGCCATCAATAAATTTTTTCTCATCAAAATCTTTTCCAGCTTTCTCAGCCTTCTCTTTTGCTTTGGCTGCATCTTTCTTAGGGTCACCCAGATGTGACATGAGGATAAGATATTTTGGCCCTTGTTCAAGGACATATTTTATTGTAGGAAGAGCTGCCTGGATTCTGGTATCGTCCTGGACTACGCCATCCTTCATCGGCACGTTGAAATCAACACGCATGATGACTTTCTTGTTCTTGAGTTCAACATCTTTTACGGTTTTTTTGTCGATCATAATGATCCTCTTCCTGAATTATTTTTTTAATATGGCAGGAAGGCCGGCTTGTGACCGACCTTCTGATAATCGAAATTACTTGGACATCTTCTGGAGAAGTTCAACAACGCGGTTTGAAAAACCCCATTCGTTGTCATACCAGGAAACGACCTTGAAAAAGCGCTTTTCACCCTTGAGATTGTTCTGGACAGTAGCCTTGGAATCATAGATGGATGAACGGTTGTCATGAATGAAATCCGTAGAGACAACTTCTTCGTTCGCATAGCCAAGGATACCTTTGAGATAGCTCTCAGAAGCTTTTTTCATAAGACTATCAATCTCTTCAATTGAAGAATCACGTGTTGCGCGAAAAACCAAGTCAACAACAGAAACGTCAGGAGTAGCAACACGGAAAGACATGCCCGTCATCTTGCCTTTGAGGGAAGGAAGCACTTCACCAACAGCCTTAGCAGCACCTGTGCTGGAAGGGATGATGTTGATGGCAGCAGCGCGTCCGCCTCTCCAATCTTTCTTGGAAGGTCCGTCAACTGTCTTCTGTGTTGCAGTGTATGAATGGATTGTTGTCATAAGACCAGTCTCGATTCCAATTCCTTCTTTGAGAAGGACATGGCAGATAGGAGCAAGGCAGTTCGTCGTGCATGACGCGTTGGAAACGATATTATGTTTTGCAGCATCATACTCATTGTCATTGACACCTATGACAATAGTCTTCACATCACCTTTTGCAGGAGCGGATATGACGACTTTCTTGGCACCAGCAGTGATATGTCCCTGAGCCTTGGCAGAATCAGTAAAGAGCCCTGTGGACTCGATGACATATTCCACACCAAGATCTTTCCAAGGGAGCTGTGAAGGATCTTTTGTAGCATCAATACATTTTATCTTGCTACCATTGACGACAATGATATCGTCTTCTTCAACAGAGGGGCTGCTCTTCTCAGTAGAGAGAGTTCCCTTAAACTTGCCGTGCACAGAATCATATTTCAGCTGATAAGCGAAATACTTGGCATCCGTGCTGACGTCGACAACAGCGACAACGTCAATTTCCTTGCCGAGAACGCCTTTTTCAATCATAGCGCTCAGAACAAGACGGCCAATGCGGCCGAAACCGTTAATACCTACTTTTATAGCCACAGACAGGCCTCCTATAAGGTTAAAAATTTTGAGCAAAAAGATAAGTTTTTTCATACGAAATGTCAAATTATTCAATTCCCATTTTCTAAAATCCTCCAAGCCCCTTCGCTACATCTGAAATAATAATGCCAGTTAATCTTCAATGAAAATAATCATGCTAATATTGAAAAGTTCCCTGCTTTTGATTATATTGGACAACAATTCGGAGGGTTTATGAAAACTGTTATCTATCTAATCATCATGGCAGGGCTGATTTTTCAACAGAACCTGCTTTTTTCCGCATCTGATTCCCAAAAATTGATTAGCCTTATCGAACTAAAAGATGGAACTATCTTGAAAGGTAAGATTTCTGAAGAAAATTCAGAGACGCTAACTATTGAAGACCGGTCTCTCGGAAATATCACAGTCATGCGGAAATCGATCAACAAGGAAAAACACCTCATTACAGGCATGGAATACACAATCACAACAAAGGAAGGAACATCATTGTCAGGGATGCTGGAGCTTCTTGATAATGAAACCGTCATAATCAATACCGCCAGCCTTGGAGAACAGAAAATAAGCCTATCCACCATAGCCTCATTTGAAATTTCAAAAACCAGATGGATACAAAACCCAAATGCGACAAGATACTTCTTTGCCCCGTCCTCAATCATGTTAAAAAAAGGGGAAGGCTATTATCAAAACAGCTATATCCTGATGAATTCAGTAAACTACGGTATTACAAAAAATATGACCATCGGAGGAGGAGTGATACTTCCCTTCTGGTTCTATGTCACACCGAAATTCGGTTTCCAGCTGTCCAAACACATTACCATGGCAAGCGGACTGTTCTATGCGGCCTCATTCATGACTGATGGTGAGATGGACATGGGCATGGGCATCGGTTATGCGATGATCACTGCAGGAAACATAGAAAACAACATCACACTGGCATGTGGCTATGGGTTCTCACGGTTCAACAGGCAATGGAACAACACACAATATCCCATAGCTGTCATTAGTGGGACGAAACGGATCTCTGAAAGAATCGCTCTTGTAACTGAAAACTGGGCAGTATCATCAAAATTCATGCGTGAAACCACAGAAAACCAGCTTAATCCTGAGACTGGTCTCATGGAATCGATGCTTATACAAACATGGGATGGGACATACAAATATAACGGAATTCTCTCAGCAGGGATGCGCTGGATGAATGAGAAAATGACGTTTGATTTTGCAATCATCATTCCCGTCAATGTCTTTGATGCGCTAATGCCCTTTCCCTATCTTGATTTTGTAATGAAGTTCTGATCTTGAGGAACAACTCGGTTATTCCACAGTAACGCTTTTTGCGAGATTCTTCGGTTGGTCAACATGGCATCCACGCTTGACAGCGATATAATAGGCAAGAAGCTGAAGGGGAATGATAGACAATATGGGACTTGTCACTTCCATAGTTTCAGGGATACGAATGATATGATGAGCCCGTTTGCTGATTTCCTGGTCTCCTTCCGAAGCAATGGCAATCACTTTTGCATTACGCGCTTTCACTTCCTCTATGTTACTTACAATCTTCTCATATATGCTATCTTTTAAAGCAATAACAACAACAGGCATATCTTTATCAATCAAAGCAATGGGACCATGTTTCATCTCTGCAGCAGGATAGCCTTCCGCATGTATATAGGATATTTCCTTCAACTTCAAAGCACCTTCCAAAGCGACTGGATAATTCAAGCCACGTCCCAAATAAAGGGAATTGTTATGGAGTATGAAAAGATCAGCAAGACCATTGATCTCATCAGCCAAAGCGATGACCTTCTTCACTTTTTCAGGGAGAGTCTCTATCTCCGCAATAATCTGCATTCCATCATCAAAAGACAACATCCGTTGACGACCGAGAAACAAAGCAACCAACAAAAGCACCACAAGTTGAGACGTGAAAGCTTTTGTTGAAGCAACTCCAATCTCAGGTCCGGCATGGAGATAAATCCCGCCATCTGTCTCTCTGGCAATTGTTGACCCTATCACATTGGTAATGCCAAGGACTTTAGCACCTTTCCGTTTTGCTTCCCGCAGTGCAGCCAAAGTATCCGCAGTCTCACCTGACTGGCTGATAACAATCACAAGAGTATTCATTTCCATGACCGAGCTTCTATACCTGTATTCAGAAGCATATTCAACACTCACAGGGATGCCGGACAGCTTTTCAATCATATATTTTCCAATCAAAGCGGAATGCCAAGAGGTGCCACATGCCAAAATCATAATCCGTTGGACATTCCTCAACTCATAGGGAGTCAGATTCAATCCACCAAAATGAGCTGTCCCATTATCCTTATCCAGACGACCTCGGAAAGCATTCAAAACAGTCTCAGACTGTTCAAAAATCTCCTTCAACATGAAATGCTCATATTTCCCTTTATCAATCTGATCCAATGACCAATAGACTTTTTCTATTTTCTTATTCAAAATCTGCCTGTTGAAATCCTTCAACTCAACCCCTGACCCTGTAATGACTGCAAGTTCATTGTCCTTCATATAAACGACTTTATCCGTATGCTGAAGTATGGCAGAGACATCAGACGCGATGATTGTGGCCTGTTCTTTTAACCCAATGATGAGAGGACTCCCCTTCCGTGCTGCAATCATCCTATCCGGCTCATCCTTTGAAATGACACAGATTCCAAAAGTTCCATCAACATTATGAAGAGCTCCAAAAACAGCCGATTCCAAATTCTTTGATTCCTTGTAATATTCTTCTATCAAATGAACCAAAGCTTCCGTATCTGTTTCCGAAGAAAACCTATGTCCAGCCTTAATCAACTTGTCCTTAAGTTCCATGTAATTTTCGATGATACCATTATGCACCATCGCTATCCGTCCTGAGCAATCAACATGGGGATGCGCGTTCGCAATCGTTACACTGCCATGTGTGGCCCACCGGGTATGTCCAATCCCCATAACAATGGAATCTTTTCGGGCAACACCGACCTTAAGCTCCAGTTCTTTTATTTTTCCCACTTGCCTGACAACTGCCAATTCTTTTTTACTGTTGAGAAGGGCAAGACCTGCAGAATCATAACCCCTGTATTCAAGCCGTTTTAGGCCTTCCAACAGCAGGGATGTCATGTCTTTCTCATCTCCAATGTATCCAACTATGCCACACATGTCTTAATCCTTGATTTTAATTGGATAATAATAACTCATTTATCACAATTTTGCAATGTTTGAACTAACTCACAGCATAAATATTTTCCCATTTTTTCAGTTCATCCCCGCTTATCAACCTGTTCATATCTTGAAAGTTATTTCCCAGACTCCACCATCATCCTTGATTTCCATAATTTCGCATTTCATGGATTCCAAAGCCATAGGTATTTCCAACTTTGAATTCGCATGCGTTCCTACAATCTTTATCACATCCCCCTTCTTTCCCTTCAAGACAGCTTTCCGCGTCTCCATAAGAGGAAGGGGACAAGGCTTATTTATGCAGTCAACATGGCGTATGCTGTCAGTATGTACTACCGTTACTTTGTCATCCATCGCTTCTTCCTATTCCGCAGATGTGAATGCCACTTTCGATTCCTTGATTCCCGGCAAATGCTCGAGACGTTCCAAGACCTCATTCCTGATGTTGTTGGCAAACTGGTGTCTCTCCGAGAGGTCAATCGTTACGATTATAACACCATCATTAACTTCAACATCCTTGACCATTTTTGACGACACAATATCCAAGCCAGCCACTGGATTTATGACATGTTTCAGTTTTTTTATGACATAATCCTTATCAATCTTATCTGGCTGTTTCAATCCTTCCTTGAGCTCATATTTTTCTATGGCAGATTTCACAGCATCTACAGCCAAGACAGCACAATGGACTTTCACCTTAGGAAGACCGCCAAGTTCCTTGTCAGCGTCCTGCCACGTCACTTTCTTGGCTTCTTCCAAAGACTTCCCTTTGATCATTTCTGTTATGATCGATCCAGTCGCTATATTTGAAGCGCATCCATAAGACTGGAATTTCACATCCTTGATCACCTTCGTATCCTGATCTATCTTCAGGTAAAGGGAGACCTGGTCACCACAAGCAGGGCTGCCT
Source organism: Brevinema andersonii (assembly GCA_020722765.1). Lineage (GTDB taxonomy): Bacteria > Spirochaetota > DYKD01 > DYKD01 > DYKD01 > DYKD01. Next base: position 98,498 of record DYKD01000001.1, read on the forward strand.
TCAGTAGCTTTCACATCAGCATCTTTCAATTCCCCCACATTGCGCGGGTTCTTGAAATGATCGATAATCTTCTCGTTATAACCACCAATAAATTCACTCATTTGGGAACCTCCAAAACGATATACGAAAATCGATGATCGATCATCGTATCCTATCTTATCTTCTTCAACGGACTCATAATCCTCAATTTTTCAACAACCTCTTTTGTTGCTGCTATGACTGTATCCATCTGCTCTTCTGTATTGTAATGGCTCAATGTGTATCGGATAGATCCATGCGCACGTTCATGAGTATGTCCCATAGCCATAAGCACATAACTCGGTTCCAAGGAACGCGAAAAGCAGGCAGAGCCTGTGATCACACCAATGCCTTTCATGTCCAGATGCAGTATGACAGACTCGCCCTCTGCCCTGTAAAAAGAGACATTCAGCATTCCAGGAATCCGCGCATGCAAATCACCATTCAAATCAGATTCCTCAATCTTCAACAAACCTCCCAACAATTTCTTGTCTAAGCCTGCTACCTTTGCCAACCTTCCCGCTGTAAAAAGTTCTACAGCTTTTGCAAACCCTACAATTCCGGGAATGTTTTCCACACCTGCACGCATATCAAATTCATTGAAACCGCCATCCACCTGCTTCTGTAATTTTATACCCTTGCGGATGAATAATCCAGCAACACCTTTTGGACCATGTATCATATTCGACTGCATTGTCATCATAGTGATGGGCATCCTTGCCATATCAATTTCTGTCTTGCAAAACGCATAGGTCGCGTCTGTGTGAAAAGCGATTCCTTTGCTCGCCGCAAATTCTGCGATCTCCTGTATCGGTTGGATGGTTCCTGTCTCCTGGTTTGCAAATTGAACGCTGATCAACAAAGTCCTTTCAGTGATTGAGTCCTTCAATTCTTCCATCCGAACCCGCCCGCTACTGTCAACAGGGAGATAAGTCACTTTGAAACCTTCCTGTTCCAAAGTCTTACAGGAATTCAGAACTGAATAGGCTTCCACTTTTGTTGTTATGATGTGAGCGCCATTCTCCCTGTTCTTCCTGCAATATCCTTTAATTGCCAGGTTGTTCGATTCAGCTGCGTCAGATGTGAATACGATCTCATCATGCTGCGCACCGATTTTGCGGGCAATGACTTGCCTGCTTGATTCCAAAGCCTCTCCTGCCAGTATCCCAGGTTGATGGCTGAACTGCGATGAAGCCACAGCATAGACATCCTTCATATAAGGAATCATAGCATCGATCACTTCCTGGTCAGTCCTCGCTGCAGCCGCATTATCCAAATAAATGTAGTCCTTCAAATGTTCCATATTCTGCCTCACAAATTCATATCAATTTGATATGATATTAAACAATATAATGTCTTTCTCCTGGATATTCAAGCCTTATCTTATCTTTTTACAATATCAATAAAAAAGGCTATCCGTTTCGGGACAGCCTTCCTGTTTTAACCGTTTATGGTTTTACTTCTTTTTACTTTCAAAAGATTTCATGTAGGCTACAAGTCTCTTTACATTGGAAATTTCCATGGCATTATAGATTGAAGCGCGGAATCCACCAACCGCCCTATGCCCTTTCAACCCAATAAGCCCGACCTTGTCCGCACCTGCAAGGAATTCCTTCTCCAACAGTTTACGGGCGTTCTCATCTGGATTGTTGATCACAAAGGGGACATTCATCAATGAACGGCTATCTTTTTCTGCTGATCCTTTGAATAATTTGCTCTCATCAAGAAAATCATAAAGAACCTTTGCTTTCTCCCCGTTGTACTGTTGCATCTTGGCAAGTCCGCCTGTTTTTTTGAGATGCTTCAACACAAGCCCCACCATATAAATACCAAATGAGTTAGGAGTATTATAAAGGGAATTATCTTTGGCATGTGTGTTATATTTGAATAAAGTAGGAATCTTCTGTGTATCACTTTTTTCAAGAAGGTCTTTCCGTGCAATCACAATGGCCAGACCTGAAGGTCCGACATTTTTCTGGGCTCCAGCATAGATGAGAGCGAAATCTTTCACATTAAAAGGACGTGAAAGGAAATCCGATGACATATCTGCAATAAGAGGCACATCCCCTGTTTTTGGGAACTGCTTGAACTGTGTTCCGAAAATCGTATTGTTTGATGTAATATGGAGGTATGCAGCGTTTTCAGGAATCTTGAGACTTGAAAGTTCAGGTATGTAGCAAAAATTCCTGTCTTCTGAAGATGCAAGAACCTGAGTTTCACCGATCAGCTTCGCTTCCTTAATGGCTTTCTTTGACCACTCCCCAGTATTGAGGTAAGTGAACACTTTCCCTTCTTCCTTAAAGTTCATTGGGACCAGAGGGAAATTGATGCTTGCACCACCTTGAACAAAGAAGATACTGTAGTCCGCAGGGATATCAAGGATCTCTCTCAGGTCCTGAGTAGCCGCATTTACAACAGCTTCAAACTCTTTGGATCTGTGGGAGGTTTCCACAACAGACATTCCTGAACCAGCAAAATCCAGAAACTCCTTCTGTATCTGCTTGAGTACTGCCAAAGGCATGGTACTGGGACCAGCATAGAAATTTGCAACTCTTTTAGCCATAGGATAACCGCCTTGCAATAATATAGTTGAATATTAGGATAATATGATAATAGAAAAGGACTCTCATGTCAAATTTTTTTATTTGATAACATTGACTTTTCTCCAATGTCCCTATTATTTTATAGATAGTTAAAGCTAAAAACACCTCACCCCGATATCGCTTTGCGATATCCCCCTCCCTTCAATATCAATCAAGGAGGGGCATGAGTGAATGATTCAGCTGGAATTTATAAAAATGTCACAGAAACCAATATTCAAGACCATCTCTTTGGAAGACAAGCCTGTTTTTGACAGGTTTTTTTCCAGATACGAGCCAGAAACATCTGAACTTACTTTCTCGAACCTCTATATTTGGAGACAATCCAAAAACACCAGGTTTGCAGAATGGGAAGAGAAACTTCTCATCATCGCAGAACAGGATAAAAAATCGTACTTCATGCCTCCAGTGGGAATCCCTTATGATGACAGGGCAAAATCACTTCTTTCCATCTCAAAGTTGACTGGGGATAAGATTCCATTCAGGCGTGTAGGCGAAAAGCTTGTTGAGAACCTTCCCCAAGATACATTCCAAAGTACTGAAGATAGGGATCATTTTGACTATGTTTATCTTGCAGAAGACCTGGCTTTCCTGAAAGGCCGTAAATTTGACGGCAAACGCGGTTTCCTCTCCAAGTTCATGAACAACCAGCCCCACCAGATATCCCATTACAATGAAACCTTCAAATCCAGATGCTTGGATCTTGCAGAGCGCTGGGCCATGGACAAGAACGTGGCAGGCGTTGACGAGGAGCTTGATGCCATCCATGAATATCTGGACAACTTCAGCATTTTGGGATGTTGCGGGATGGTCCTTCATGATGGAGACAGGATCATCGGATTTACCTTTGGTGAAAGGCTCAACTCAAATACTTTTGTTGTCCATTTTGAGAAATGCGACACTGCCTATACTGGAGCTTACCAGGCGATCAACAACATGTTTGTCCAGAACAAGATCCTCGGCAAATTCAAGTTTGTGAACAGGGAACAGGACCTTGGGATTGAAGGGATCAGGAAAGCGAAACTGAGCTACCATCCTGTGAAGCTTGTGAAGAAGTATGCTGTGATACCAGTATAAAACAATTCAAAAAATATTATCTCTTCTCAACGCTCCTCCTGCATTACCTTCAGCACTTCCATAACAATCTCACTCTCTTTTAGTCCTGTAATCACATGAATACCTTCATAAAAACCACTACTCTTTTGATCATAACCTACTAAGGGAATGTCAAAAATTCCAGAGTGAAGGATAACAGGAACAATACGTTGTTCAGACTTTAGAAAATCAAGCAGAGATTCAATGCCTTTTATGCCACCATCTGTTAATATCACAAAACAAATTTTACTACCTGCTTGAATCAAGTCATCAACTCCCGATTCCTTTGAAAAACAGTCAATGTCCTTTTGAAACTGAGGAACCAAAGGCGCATTCCCCCCACCTGAAGGGCTACAAAGCAAAGAGACGAGCTTCTCCTGCTCTTTTGAAATATAATATGGTATAAGTTCATGATGAACTTGTCCAACAGCCACAGGCCAATTGTTATTCAAACTCCCCATCACCAGAGCAGCAGCAGCAATAATATCAAGACAAAGATATTGGGAAGGTTGTGGCATGCTTCCAGAAACATCCTTATAAATCAAAAGTGGACTCCGTCGCTTAGGGAAATTTTCTCTTTTGGGTTCAATAAACCCTGTCGTTCTAACTTTTGTTAATCCTGGAAGAATGAATCGTCCTGAATATCTGAAATCTATATGTAAAGGTGAATGACAAGGCAAAAAATCAGTTATTGAAGATCGCTTTACACCACATTGAGCCATATCCTGCTCTCGAGGGGTAGTGAAGAGTGAAAGCTGCTTTGCCTTCCGAGAATAATAATCTGTCATGTCTGGAAACTTGTCCGGATTTCTCTCTTCGGCTCCTATCTCCGGATGGAACTCCTTCATTTTCTTCATCCATTCAATGTACTCTTCTGGAGAAAAAGTTTCCGCAGCCTGTTGTATTTTTTTTTCAAATTCTGGCTCCACTGAGAGAAAGGCCTTTTCTTGCATATCATCAAATAATCCATGTTCAGGAACTTTCTTAGGTTCACTTTTTCTCTTCGGTTTTTGAAAAAAAGGAAGGATTATTTTTCCAAACTTCTCAATCAATCTACCGTGAAGTTCATTATCACCAGAAGAAACGACTCTGAAACCAATCATTTGCCTAACAGCCTTTCTGATCATCTTCCTAATCTTCCGAGGATAAAGTGTAAGATCAGGATAATCCCCAATATCCATAGTCCGCTTCCAATAAAGCCTTTCAAAATCCGTAAAAGGAATCTTATCCCACAACGAAAGGAACGAAGAGATATAAGATTTTGTCCATGTTAGGACTTTAGAAGAATAGCGCTTTTTCTCACAATCTTTCAAGAGACAATGCGTTGCCTGAAAATTGACGTAGGCAAATTTTATCACCGCATCGACTGGCGCAAAAAGCTCCTCTGCTTTGAAAGTAATATATATCGAAGTTGAAAGATCAGAACAAAAATAAATTTCATGTGAAAGTTCATGCGCCATCAACCCTTTTATGATATCTCCCTGATTGTCCCGTCCTTTTATATGAAGAGCAAGGTCTTTCCTTTCAAGGAAAACCGTTCTACACTCATAATCATAATAGCAAGAATCCTGTAAAATATCATTTTGGAAGGAAAGCTTTCTTGTCTTGAGAACCAAACCATTGATCTGGGGCTCTCCCAATTCAGTCCACACTTCAGAAAACCATAACCGCAAAACATCATCTGTTATCTCAAGTGGATTACCTTGACAAGCATCAAGATAGTCAAAAATCTCCTTGAAACTGAACCTATAAACATTAGATGTTGTCAACGGGGAATCGTTGACAGAGTTTTTTGAATAATTTGTTTTCATTATGTTTCTCCTTCATTTGGAGATACAATTCAAACTGATTCGTTTTCTTAAGCCATCGCCGCACACTTAAAGCTGGCACTACCAGCCCTATCTTATGAGTCTGACAAAGCTTTATCATCAAGGGAGATTGCCAAAGGATTAAAAGCATTGCAGGAATCCATAAAAAAGAATTAAAAACGCTTAACCATATCGGAAAGACAAGTAAAAAGAAAAGAATACAAATAACAGTGAAAAAGAAAGTGAAAAAAGAACGAGCAACCAGATGAATATAAAGAAAAAAAGATTTCCAATATACAGATAAAAACGAGATAGATCCATTCCAACCAGGTGTATTGGCTAAAATTTGAGGGGTGACATTCTTTTCAATCCTGAGATGACCACAACGACCACCACTTTTGAAAGCACCAGGAAGCAGACCATTGGAAAATGAGAATATTTTTTTTAGGAAAAAACTGATCCTATCCTTAAGCCCCTTCTGTTCTTGCAGTGGTGCGATCTGAGGCGCACGTGTTTTTGTTTCCCAAATTGTCAAACTATCAACAGCACCACTCTCGCAGAAAGCTTCAGCCAAAATCGTTTCACATTTAATATCTGTTAAAATAACATCTCCAACATATCCCCAATCTTTTCCCATCCCGTGGCAAACTTTCATACAATCCAAATCAATCCCCCAAAATTGGAAAAGCCGTCCTCTATCTGAAAATGAACTAGGACAAAACGATTCACAGATTATGCGCCGCGCGAACAAACATTCACATTCACCTTTTTCTGAAAAGATGTTTTCACCAAAATTATCATCACTCCTGCTCGATTCAATGAAAAGGAGATTCACTTTACCACCCTTAATTCCCAGGTTTTTTAGCGCTTCATCTGAAGACATGTCTTGTACATGGATGTTGCCACCTTGACCAGACTTGATAAATCCTTCTTTTAAAACCAATTTACCAGAAATGTTGTTTAAAGAGATAGAATCAATCTGACCTTCATATCCCCCTGCGTTGGATAAGAGTTCGTTACCCCAACTTCCATTCACTTCAATTTTTTTACAGACCCCTTTGTATGAACCGACAAAAGATAGCAAATATGATCCTTCACTATTATCGATTTTGATCTCCTCCACAAAACCACCATAAGCACCTGCAAAAGCAAGAATGCTATCCCCCTTCACATTTTTCAGCTCAAGACTTCCAATATTCTTGGTCATTTCAAACAAACCGTAAAACGGCCGGTTATGCAAATCTATAACTAAAAATTCAGAAATTCCTGCCTTACGTTCTGCTAAAGTGAGCGCATTCAGCAAGAGTCCCGACAGATATCCCCTGATCTCGCCAATGATGATTTTATTATCAGCAAGATAATCGATATACTCCAGAAAATCTTCACGCGTAAACACTGGTATGAAAGCCTGCATCTCTGGTTCAATAGTCTTGTTAAAAAACCCCGTTGTTCTGAGTGTTTCATAATTGACACACTTATATGTCTCATACATCCTGTTCCCAAATTTGACAAGTTCAGTGTAACCCGATTTTAACTGTTGCTGCTTGGTCCAAAAGTTCAGACCCTTCATCTCTTGGAAAAGTTTCATGGAAACCTCCTTTGATGGATTTCTGTTTAAGGCATTCATCCAGCATGATAGCAAGAGGATGATTTGAATCCTTAAGAAGGAGTTCAGCATTTTCAATATCCTCAGATTTGACATCATTGATTTGGCTTATTTGCCCTACCACAGTCCTCGATACTTCTATGGAAAATTTTTTCTCTCCAAGAATCTCTAAAAATCTCTTTTCAACTTCTTTGACAACAACAAGCGATATCCTGTGTTTCAAAGGGAGCTGAGAATTTTCTTTAGCCCAAGTCATTGACGCCGCTTTTTCCGGAAGCAATCTATGCGCTGAAGCAAAAACAAAAGAGGTAATCAAATCGGAAACACAAACTTTCCCACGATTACATAACCAGGCGACAGACATGGCTGCCTCTTCCCAATCTTGCAGGAAGCGCCCATTAAGCCCTTTGCCCAATTTTGAACTAAGAAAAGGTAAATCTGATGCTGAATCTGAAGCAAGATCTTCCAAACGATTACGTCCAAATTTAACGCTATACTCACTTTCAGCAAGGACTGAGTAGAAAAAAAACCTGGCTTCAGGTTCCCATTCAAGGCTTTTTATTTCAAATCGAATATCATTCTGCTGTTGCTCTGACAAGAAAGGCACTTCCCTCACAGTAAGCTGTTTTTCCATCTTACTTTTTAGCAAAAGTAACTCCTCCTGAATCAAGGACTGTGATGTCTTATTCTTCTGATAAAATTCCAAAAAATCATTAAATAACTTTCGCTCTCCCAAAAGCGTACGGCTTTCAGTAGCAGAACGGCAGACCAACTCCCTATCCGCTATCCTATTGAAAAGGGGCGGCCACAGGCTTAAGGAGAAATTATCTGCCAGATTTTCGTTAAGAGCAAATGTTCCATTGTAGTTTGTCGGATTCATAGCACCTATTACTGCTTGGCCATCAATATGCCAGGAATGATTTGCGTAATTCCAAGTCTGTTCAGCTACACCTTGGCGTATGCGGTTCTGCTCTACATCCGAAAATCTATTTATTTCGTCAATGACAAGAAGAGGAAGATGGAAAGGAAGATAAAGAAACGCAACATCTCTACCTTGAGTCAGTTCAGAGAGATCGTGTGTCGCGTAAATATCATTGACAGTCAGTCCTGGGCTTCCCATAACTCTTCTATAGGAGAAAAACTCCAGCGGCAAACGGGTGAGAACCGATGAAACTGTTTCTGCAAGTCGTGTTTTGCCAGTTCCGCTATCTCCCATAATTAGTGTATTCTTTCCTAGAATTGTGTTAAGAAGCAAGAGGGATGTAGTAATGGGAAAATACCTATAAGCATTTTCAGGGCCAATAGGATCCTGGGAAGTAGACTGAAATGTGATGTCCTGCCTGTTTTCTGCAATCCAATGACTGTTAATGAAAGAGACCAACTGAAAAAAACTATTTTTTGTAGACAAATTAGGTTTATTCATGATTTTGCCTCCTTGCCCTATTTAACAACCTTAGCTCGAAAAATGTTCCTATAAATC
>DYKD01000110.1 GCA_020722765.1 Brevinema andersonii
AATATAACCGCAAAAGTCATATCAGTTAATGCAACCTAGTTTGGGACAAGGTCAACAAATCAAAATTACAAATTTATACAAAATCCCATTAGCCTGAGCCTGTGATTCAAGCTCCCTTATACGACGATGTTCACCAGCTTGTCTGGAACAACGATCATTTTCCGTATCTCTTTGCCCTGAATGAAAAGCTTCACTTTTTCACTTGAAAGCGCTGTTTCCTTCAGCTTTTCCTGGGATAAGCCCCTGCCAATCTTGATCGTATCCCGTAACTTACCGTTCACCTGGACAACAAGATTTATCTCATCATCAATGGTTTTCAATGGATCAAATACAGGCCAAGGAGCATTCAAGATGGAAGGCTTCTCTCCCAACATCTCCCACATCTCTTCAGTGATGAATGGGGCAAAGGGATGCAACAGGCGTACATAATCTTTCATCATCTCCTTGTTCAATACATCCAATTTCTCCAGACGATTCAGAAAAATCATCAACTGGCTGATTCCTGTATTGAATTCCAACGCATCAATCCGCTCTCCCACAATCTTTATACTTTTATGACGGAGCTTCTCAACCTCATCAGGAATGAGCGCATGATCTTCGATCTTCTTCTGGAACAAGCGCCAGGACCTTTCCAAAAACCTGTGAGGTCCCTGGATACCCTGTGTGTTCCAAGGTTTATCTGCTGCCAACGGTCCCATGAACATCTCATAAGTCCGTAAAGTGTCAGCTCCAAGCTGTTCAATGACATCATCAGGGTTGACAACATTTCCACGGGACTTGGACATCTTCTCTCCATTCTCACCAAGAATCATTCCCTGGTTACGCAAAGCCATGAAAGGTTCAGGAGTGCCCACTACACCAATATCAAAAAGGACCTTATGCCAGAACCGTGCGTAAAGAAGATGCAACACTGCATGTTCTGCCCCGCCAATATAAAGGGACACAGGGCCCCAATAATCCAGTTTTGACTTGTCTGCAAATGCCTTGTCATTTTTGGGATCAATGAACCTGAGATAATACCAGCAGCTTCCAGCCCACTGTGGCATGGTATTTGTCTCCCGTTTGGCTGGTCCACCACATCTTGGGCACTTCGTATTCACCCAGTCAGTGATTGCAGCAAGGGGGGATTCCCCTGTTCCTGTTGGCTTGAATGTTTTAGTGGATGGAAGAACCAAGGGAAGATCTTTTTCATCCAGCGGGACAACCCCGCATTTTTCACAATGCACAAGAGGAATCGGTTCCCCCCAATATCTCTGACGCGAAAAAATCCAATCACGGAGTTTATAGTTAATGGAAAGTCTGCCCTTCCCTTCTTTCTCAAGTTCCAGCGTAATCGCCTTTTTCAATTCAGCGGTTTTCATCCCATTGTATTTTCCAGAATTGACGGCGATGCCCTCTTCAACAAACGCCTCATTCAACTCATGCGGTTTCCCATCCCTGCTAACAACTTGTATGATAGGAATATCGAATTTTCTGGCAAAAGCGAAGTCACGTGTATCATGCGCAGGGACAGCCATGATGGCCCCAGTCCCATAACTGATCAGGACATAATCAGAAATCCAGACTGGAATCTTTGAACCATTGACCGGATTGATCGCATAAGCACCTGTAAAGACACCTGTCTTGTCCTTGTTCAACTCTGTCCTTTGCAAATCGGACTTACCTGCAGCATCTGCGACATATTTTTCTACAGCCGCTTTCTGTGCTGGCGAAGTTATCTTCGCGACCAAAGGATGCTCCGGAGCAACGACCATGTATGTCGCTCCAAAGAGGGTATCCGGACGTGTGGTAAAAACACGAAGAAGATCATTATGTCCATCAAGTTTGAAATCAACTTCAGCACCTTCACTTCTTCCAATCCAGTTTTCCTGCATCAATTTTATAGAAGGATTCCAGTCCAGCAGGTCCAGATCCTTCAACAATCTGTCTGCATAAGCGGTAATTTTCAATACCCATTGACGAATCCGACGACGTTCTATGGGAGAATCGCATCTGTCACATTTCCCGTCCTTCACTTCCTCATTCGCCAATCCTGTGAGACATTTGGGACACCAGTTTATAGGCATATCACTTTCGTAGGCAAGGCCTTTCTTGAAAAGCTGGAGGAAAATCCATTGTGTCCATCTGTAATAATCCACATCGCTAGTAGCAAGTTCCCTATCCCAGTCATAACAAAAACCAATGGATTTGATCTGGTCGCGGAAATGATCAATATTTTTGGCTGTAGTATCTGCAGGATGAGTACCTGTCTGTATGGCATAGTTCTCAGCAGGAAGACCGAAGGAATCATATCCCATGGGATGAAGGACATTGAACCCGTTCATCTTCTTATAGCGGGAATAAATATCTGTGGCAGTATAGCCTTCTGGATGCCCTACATGCAGTCCGGAACCAGAAGGATAAGGGAACATATCAAGCACGTAAAGCCGTTTTTCTGGGGGGAAAGCAGGATTTTCCTCAACTTTGAAAGTCTTATTCTTGTCCCAAAAATCCCGCCATTTTCTCTCAATGAGTGTAAAATCATAATCGCTCATGACTGCTCCAGATTGGAAAATATTGATGCGTACTGAATCCCTCACCCCCGAGTTTTCGTGGTTCGACCAGCATTTCGACAATCCTTCGACAAGCTCAGGACAGAGCTCAATGCTTGCTCACCAACAAAAACTCGCCCCCTCTCCCAGACGGAACGTCCAGCGGACGTCCTCTCTGGGAGGGGTAAACAGTGAATTATTCAATATGAAACATATAGTAATATGCCTATGAGGAAATTTCAAATTTTCTTTTTTGGTACTAGGCATTTCCCCAATTGATAGGAGTCGGCGTTGCACTAAAGCCCTGAAGATATCCGATTGTAGGAAAAGAATCTGTATCAACATTCATGGTTATGAGACGTTCATAATCCAATTCTTCTATATTCTTTATTTTCCCTGAGAGATAATTTCTTATCCTGTTCTCAGTGGTCTCCAACCGTGTGGCAAGACCGCCATATCTGACCTCAAGAGTCTCCCAACCAAAAGGCATATACGTTTCAAACCATTGCAATCTGTGGGTTTTCCACAATTTGTCCAACATTTTTTTCATAAAAGGGATATCTTTCTTAAGAAAGCCTACCAGCTTTCCCCTGTCTTTTCTTTTGTAAGCTTCATAAAGTCTGGCTGGAAAATCAGCTTTTACAGAAAGCAAACAAGCCAAAAGTTGAGGCAAGAGAAGTTCTTTCTGCAATCTCTTTTTCCTTTTAGAAACTTTCAGCAGTTGATTTGAAATATCCTGAAAATGAGAAACCACTGGTTTCCCTTTAATCAAAAATTGAAAAGGTCCAAACAATGGATCTTCCCAAAGAAGGGTTTTTGATATGTTTGTCGAAAGTTTTTTTTCTGCAATATATCCAGGTCTATCAAGCTTTCCCGCAGTTTCCCATTCCTTAAAAAGGATATCACAGCTTCCAAGAAGATTGTCTTCAAAATCAGCAGGACAGACAGTCTTGTTATAGGAATGTTCAGCATAAAACTGGAGTGCAGGCAACATCGAGTGGAAATTACATTCATTACCATCATCACCCCAAGCTGTCATGATGACTTCCTTGACCCCTTTCTCCTTACATGCCTCCAATCCAGGCCCAACCGTAGCAAAAGCATAAGGGTAGTTCGTCCAGAACCTATTCCAGTTCTGCAAACCTGTTGCAAAACAGACAGCATCTTTTGACAATGCCTGGTGCTTTTCTATCCAGTGAAGGTAATCCGACTTGTCAAAATGATAATAATCCCAATAGACAAGAGAGACATTGGAAGGAATGGATGCCTTTATCTTTTCTGAAATCATCGCATTCTTGTCATAATAATCACCTGCGACTGACCCTGCCCTAAAAAACATATCCGCCCACATCATAGGCTTAAGACTGTATTTTTCCATAATTTCCAAAACACGTCCGAGATGCCTGTTCATAATTTCATGAGGATGAGTATATCCTTTTTTCCGAAGAAAATTGCCGAGTCCCAGATCCCATGCCTCATCCATTCCAATATGGATACGTTTTGAAGTGAATGGCTTGATTGCGGCAGAGACCATCTTGTCTATGAAAGCGTATGTCTTCTCATCATCGACCATCATGACAGTATCTGTATCTTTTATATCAGAATATTTTTCCCAATGGAGCAGACGCCGCAGGTGAGCAAGAGTCTGTATGCAGGGAAACATCTCTATCCCTATTTTCTCATTGAATTGCCTGAGTTCAGTCAGCTGGTCAATGGAATATTTGCCCACATTATATCCGAACAGGGCTTCGCCTGGAATCTCATAATTTGTTTCTGCATAAAGAACCAATGAGTTCAAACCCATCAAAGCCATTTTCTTGCAAAAATCCTTCAGGACATCCAGTTTTGGGCATGCATTTCTTGAAACATCCAACATGACACTTGTCAAATCAAAGAACTCAGTCTCCTGAAAGTCCAGGACTGGTTTTCCTGCTTTCAATTTTCCTTGTATGATCCCCAATGCCCTGAAAGCAGAACTCAGAGTGGAATAACATATCTGGATCTCCTTTGCATGAATCTTGACTTGAAGCCCTTTTTCTATTTTTTCAAATCTGACTTGGTGATCAGTTTTTTTACCTGAAAAATCAAAAAACAGATGATCAAGCAATACTTCTAATCCCGCTTGCAGTTCAATGGGAGCTTGTTGAATGTTAATTCCCCATTTAACCATAATATTCCTCTACAATTATAATTTCTTTTGATGGCTATCCAGACATATAAAATCAAATACTAAGACCGACATTTCACGTATGTGTTCTTCCTGAAATGGAAAGTGCGCCATAAATCCTGATTTAAAGGTCATTCCCTGAATACGAAAGGTTGAAACTTTTATTGATAAGTGGAAAATCAGGAATGATGTTGTCTAATACGGCATATTCAAGTGCTGGCCAATTCATAAAGGACGGATCCCGGGGTGCGACTCTGCTGATATTCCCTTGGGAGTCGGTGGCTACAAAATAAACGATATCTCCTCGCCACCCCTCTACAATACTGATTGCGATACCATTCTTTTTAAAAGGGGAATCATTGCCAGTGTTTAGGATTGGACCTTGAGGCAGGTTTTGCAATGCTTTTTGGATGAGTCTAATTGATGCATAAACTTCCTTCACCCGTATTCTAAACCTTGCATAAATATCACCTGCCAGTTCAGTTTTAACCTGTTCATAACCTAATTCGGAATAGGCCGCATAAGGGAAATCAACACGTGCGTCAATGGAAATGCCAACAGCTTTGGCTGCAACGCCAACGACACCATGAGCTTTGGCTACCTCACGTGAAATCATCCCCGTACTTTTTATACGATTCAGGAGGGTATCGCTATTTTCAGAGGCATCCATCACTCCAGAAAAATCATCTGAAATATCTTTGAGATCAGCCAATAATGTTTCTTTATGATCATCAGTTACATCTTTATGGACACCGCCAATGGCATTGACCCCGCGTAAGAATCTACTACCTGTCAATCGGGAATTTATACGCATGATCAATTCACGTAACCGGGAGTCCTGACTCCCACCGAAATTAAATCCTGAATCAAGCATGATAGCGCCGATGTCACCCAAATGATTGGCTAACCGTTCAAGTTCAGCGTAAATGACACGCAAATAAAGAGCGCGTCTGGGAGGGGTGATCCCTTTTAACTGTTCTAATGCCTGACAAAAAGCCAAAGAATGACTGAATGAACTGTCACCGGATATTTTTTCAGAAAGACGCAATTTCCCGTCTAAGGGGAGTTGTTCGAACAATTTTTCAGCCCCCTTGTGCGTGTACCCCAACCGCGGTTCAAGAAGTAAAATATCCTCTCCTGCCACGCTGAATCTTAAATGTCCAGGTTCAATAATTCCCGCATGAACAGGTCCCACAGGTATTTCATATATGCCTTCGCCTTTGACCTTTTGAAAGTGATAGGATTCATGTGCTTGTTCTGGCCGCATATCCCATTTAAAATCTTTTCTCAAAGGGAAAACGGTTGCAGGCCAGTTCTCATGAAGTATCAGGGGTCTCAAGTCAGGATGTCCCTTGGGTCTTAGACCGAAAAAAGTATGAATTTTTTTCTCATGGTTCCATGCTTGATGTAAGATGTGAGTGAGTGAAGGAAATTCCAAAGTATCAGCCAATCGGATATAAGGGATAATGAAGGCATTTTTTACAGGTGCACCAAAAACATACCAGATTTTAAAACATCCTTGATCAATCCTTTCGTCTGTGGCTGTGATCAGTTTCAATTCCAGCTTATTTTTA
>DYKD01000111.1 GCA_020722765.1 Brevinema andersonii
GGAAGGAAGAAGAAGAGAGGAAGGAAGAGGAAGGATGAAACGGTGGTTGCTGGTGGATGGGAACTCGCTGGTGACTTATTTGTGGTTCAGAAGCGCGAGTGTGGGAGTAGACGAGGACGAGTTGGTGGGACAAGAGCTGTGGCTGTATATTGGGCATCTGGTGAATGAGTTTGAGCTAAGCAGAGTTGCTGTGGCATGGGACGATACTGCTGGGAAAAACGGGGAAAGAGTGTGCCGACGAAGGCAGATGTATGAACGATACAAAAAGTTGAGAGTGGTGCCGCCGGAGTGGGCGAAGGTGAAGACGAAGGTGCTAGCGCAGGTGAAAGAAAGCTTGAAGATGTTGCCAGTGGTGATGGGATGCTTACCACGATTGGAAGCGGATGACTTGGTGTGGTGTTGGAGTCGTGTGAGAGATGGAGTGATTGTGAGTGGTGACAAAGACTTGTGGCAATGTGCTGACAGAAGACAGTTGCAGATTTGGTCGCCGAGGGACAAAAGAGTGGTGGATAGTGAAACTATTGAAAAGGAGTTTGGAAGTGTGCAGGCGATGATGGTGCAAAAAGCGATGATTGGCGATGTGAACGATTGCGTGGAGGGAGTGAGTGGCATTGGCAAAGCGAGAGCAAAGAAGTTGTGGAGCGAGCATGAGCAGGAGTTGTTGAGGATGTTGGACGGAGAAGAACCGATGGGTGAAGATGATACGAGTGATAAATGGTTCAAAACTGTGAAAGACCAATGCGAGGTGCTAAGAAGAAACTGGCGCTTAATGAGATTAGGGCAGCTGATTGCAGAAAAAGAAATGAAGATTGCTGAAGCTCTTCTTGATTTACCAGTCAAATTTAAGAGTGATGACGCAAGACATCACGCAGCTTATATGGGATGGCACGAAGTGATAAAAAGATGGACGATGTTGCAGAAAACCTTCCAAACAGTGACACCCCAAACAAACGAAACATAATTCCCCAGAAAACAAAGAGAAAAGCGAAACCAGGGCGACGATAGCTCGCCAAAGCTTTCTTTGGAACAGAGAAAGTGAAGGAAAAAGGAGGCAGTGCCCAAATGGATCAGTCCGACCTTGGGATGGATATGCATGTTGCGGTGTTTGCTATTGCTGGGTCTTTGACCACAGCGGAAGCGAAACAGTTGCAACAGGATGCTATTGAGATTATTGGGATGACGCCCGTCTTAGCACCAGCTGTGTGGGAGCGGTGTGCGGAGGCAGAGAAACAGGGTAGTGAAAACACGACTGTGGTGCAACCGTTTGTGACTGCCCAACCTTTAGCAGAAAGTGTAGCAGCTGTTGCTAGAGGATATACGATGCCTGGGCAAATGATGATTACTGACTCCTGGACAACGTGTGAAGGATTTTATTTGATCTTGTGCTCATGCCGCCCTTTTTGTGCTGAAAGGTTGTACAGGTGGTTGCGACACACGGGATGGAAGGTGATAAGCTATGACAGAGCCACAGCAACTTTAGCAAAACGGAAAAAACCGTTGTGGCAGAGAATTTGGGGTGATTGATATTACTGCTGCGTCTACATAAATAAATTAGCTTTACTAATGCAAAATTGCTTGTGTTATAATTTTACTTGTGTGGTAACTACAGCTAAAATCAAGGAGAAATGCGCGTGCAGAACTACACTCTTAACGATGAAAAGTTGAGGCGGTGGCAGAAGTTGGTCGGAGAGACGGGTGATTTAGCGGATATCGTTGTTGCGACCATGAGTCTAGCTAAAGTCGAGCACAAAGTTGAAAAAATTCCGGTGGTTGACTTTTTTAGAATATTTGACCAGCTGCAGAAAGAGTTCGCGCACCTTATTCCTCCCTTATACACAACTCACACAGGTGATTTTATGTACTCGAGAAAGCTAGCGAGTGCTCTGGAGAATGCTCTTAGAATTGGTGTTCATGTTTACAGTCCGCAGTTGCTTACAGTTGAAGAAACTATTGGCAAAGGAAACCTAGAACGAATACGGAAAAGAGCTGGCGAGGCGTTCATAGAAAAGCTAAAGCCGGTTGCTAAACGTATGTCTGAATTGGTTGCGAAAAAAGGTTAACGCACATCAATTATGGGGACAGTATATCGTCCCATGTCAACAATTCCCCCCACGAAAGGAGCTTAACATGACAAAACTTAGTGAGAATGCCCTTTGGACTTTCCAACGCTTATATTTTAATGAAGGAGAGACTAAACCAATTCAAACATTTCGCAGAGTCGCAAACTCGATAGTCAATGCTCGCCCAGATTTGGAAAAGTATAGGGATGAGTTTGTGAGGATACAAGCAGAAAATAAGTTTAGGGTGAATACTCCATGTTATATGAATCTGGGATGTAATCGTAAACAAATTACTGCTGCTTGCTACGTTGGCAACCTGGAAGACAGTATGGATTCTATTAATAAGTTTTTTAGTGATGCCACCCAGGTGTTCTTGGCTGGAGCAGGAATTGGTGCCAATTTCAGTGATTTGAGAGAACGTGACTGTCCTTTGTCTTCAGGTGGAACCTCTTCGGGACCCATTGCCTTTATGAAGCATTTAAACAGTTTGGGTGGAACGATTAAAAGTGGTGGTAAAACGAGAAGAGCTGCGATAATGATAATGTTTGATGTAACACATCCAGATGTGTTGGACGTTATAACGTTGAAAACGCGCGAGAGTTTGGAAAACGCTAACATTTCAATTAATCTAACTGATGATTTCATGAAATGTGTGCAAGAAGATGGTATGTGGGAAACAATCGGTTTCAAAGATGGAAAGGTGAAATCAAAAGTGAAAGCGAGGCAACTACTTAACCTGATCGCGACTTGTGCTCACGCGTGTGGAGACCCAGGAGTTGCTTTCTTAGACAGAGCTAACAGATTTGATACCATTCCATCGCTTGGAAAGATTCGTAGTACAAATCCTTGTGTAACTGGAGATACTTTAGTCGCGGTAGCTGATGGTCGAGGATG
Source organism: Brevinema andersonii (assembly GCA_020722765.1). Classification (GTDB taxonomy): domain Bacteria; phylum Spirochaetota; class DYKD01; order DYKD01; family DYKD01; genus DYKD01. The sequence goes on from DYKD01000111.1 coordinate 2,955, forward strand.
TGTCCCGATACAACGGTTAGCTGAAGAGGGGAAGGATGTCTTGGTACATTGCTGCAACCCCAAAACTGGAGAGTCATATGTGAGAATGGGAAGAAATCCAAGGAAGACTCGCGAAAAAGCGCAGGTGTTGAAAGTTACACTTGGTGATGGCAGCAGTATACGCACCACATATGATCATAAATTTATATTAAGAGATGGTTCAGAAATTGAGGCAAAGGATTTACGAGCTGATATGACTTTGATGCCTTTTGTTGAAGAATGCGCTACACGCACCAACTACAATCACACAGTGGCCGTTGTAGAACCAGACGGTGTAGCGGATGTCTACAATATCACTGTTGACGAGTTTCACACTGTTGCTTACGTTACAAATCCTCATGATTTGACGACGCGTGGAAAACGTCCGAAACATACTGGGATCATCACAAAAAATTGCGGAGAGCAAATTTTGCACGCTCACGGTGCGTGCAACCTCGGAAGCATCAACATCGGTGCTCACGTAGAAAATGGGGCTATCAATTGGCAAGACTTAGAAACTACAATTAGAGTTGCAGTAAGGTGTTTGGACGGCATGATTGATGCTTCCGCCTTTCCTACCGAAGACTTTGAAAAAATCGCAAAGCTTACCAGGAACATCGGTCTTGGGTTAATGGGTCTAGCGGACACATTTTTAATGTTAAACCTTCCTTACGATACAGCTGAAGCACGAGAGTTGGCGGGAAAGATAATGAGCTTTATCACAAATACTGCATGGGACGAATCGAGAATTCTTGCTGAAGAAAATGAGCCTTTTCCTTTGTGGAGTGAACCAGAAAACCAAGAGCGCTTAAAAGAAATTTGGGGAATTGAGAATCCAGTACGCAATGCACAAATAACGACAATTGCGCCTACTGGCACTACATCCATTTCGTGCGACTGTTCTTCAGGGATGGAACCTTTATTCGCTATTGTTTATGAAAAAAGAATTTCTGATACTGGCGATATCATGACGTTCGTGCACCCTGAGTTTGAGAAAAAGTATGCAAAGGAAAGTTGGTACAACTCAAAGTTAATCAACGAAATAAAGAGAAAGATGGGTTCTATACAAAAGATAGATGGTGTTCCACCTGAAGTGAAAAGGTTGTGGAAGACAGCTCATGATATTCATTGGCGGGACCGAGTTTTGATGCAAAGTGAGCTGCAAAAATGGGTGACCAGTTCAATAAGTTCAACAGTCAATCTACCATCTAGTGCCACTGTAGATGATATATATCAGATTATTTGTTTCACCTATGAACAAGGTTTGAAGGGAGTTACTGTCTATCGTGATGGATGTAAAGCGAACCAACCAATAAAATTTGGTGCTACTACCGCTGAAGACCAAAGATTCCAAAGACCCAAAAGATTGTACGGTTTTACTGAAAGTGTAAAAACTGGTCTTGGGACGATGTATGTTACTATCAATACGTACGATTCACGGCCGATTGAATGTTTTGTAGAGATTGGTAAAAGTGGCGGCAACAAAAAAGCTGACGCTGAAGCTGTCGGACGCTTAGTGAGTTGCATCTTTCGTTTAGGTGGATCTTGCAAACTAGTTTATGATCAGTTGATTGGTATCGCTGGTAAGGACATAACTTGGTCAGAAGGTAGGCAGGTGCTTTCAATTTATGATGCACTTGCAAAAGTGTTGTGGGATGAGTATATTAACCCTGACCGAGATGTTGAAGTGTCCTCATATGAGGAGTGTCCCCACTGTCGAGGGAGATACATTCATAAAGAGGGATGCGCTGAATGTCTCGATTGCGGGTTCAGCAAGTGCGCTTAACACGTTAGTTAAATACGTCATGCTTCCTCTCTTGTGAACGAATAAAGTGGGAGGAAGCATGACGTATTTGCGTACAAATTCACCTTCACCCCCCTAAAAACGTGCACAAATCGTGCACAAGAATTGCCTATATATGCCAGAAAAATTGGCACTTTTGGGACCCCTTGACTTCACCCTCAAAAGTCTGAAAGGGTGAATTTTGGGTGAATTTTTTTATGTCAGTGGGTGAAAAAGCCTTTCAAGTAACCTATCGATTTTATTCCCGATTTGGAATATAGGTGAAATGTGGGTGAAGTGAGGGTCAAATACAAATCCCGAATGAAAGACGCAAAACCGTTCTGGAACCTGGTATGGGAGGACTACTTCCAGAAGGTCGAAGAGCATAAATTGGCTTGACTAATACCCAATAATGTTAGAGTCATTGTGCAACAGGTTATGTGACGCTCGTCCGAAATACCAATATTTGGATAATTCACCAGCCATATTCTGTCACCTCCCAATCGAAATCCCAAAACTTTTTCCAGGACGCTTTGAATCTCTCGAAACGCGAAGCACGTTTTGCAGTAATCGAGACAAGCTTTGGCGTTACAGGTTCAGAGGGGATTGGAACCATCGAGGGTAGATCAATTTCAAGGAATTTAACGGGGTGATCAATTTCAGGAACCATGATGACATCATGATCGGGAATATCAGGAGTAACGTCATCGGGCTGCAAGAGACCGCCTTCTTGGGCTTCTTTTACATTAATGTCAAAGGTTGACCGTAACGTTTTAACCCAGTCATCCTTGTTGTCGAATTGCAGAACATTTTTCTTTTCTGACTCAGTAATTTGCCCTGGCTCAGTTTCCCCGTAATGCACACGTCCCTCTTCCCTAACGGAAATTCCTTCTTTTCCAACTTTTCCAACATCATCGAAAGCGATCCAGTAAATTGTTCTGTCTAAACTTTTAATAGTGTGACGCATTAAGCTGGCCCTCCATCAGTAATCGTCCACCCGTAATTGTTTATTAAACTAGCTCTAGCCGCTGCCGCTGCAGTGCTATATTTTGAATAACCCCCGTGAAAATTCACTCCGTGCTGTGGTCCTTGTGCCTCCCAATTGATCAAAAGCGCATCGTAGTTAGTGGTACTAAGTGTAACCCCATTGAACATGTTTGTCATGTTAGTGACTTGCCTAATATCCCACCCCGATACATCTTGATTGAACGCAGTACAATGGTAAAACATATATGACATATTAGTCACATTAGACGTATTAAAGTTAGACACTGGCTGGTTGAATGACCAGCAATTGTTAAACATATATGACATATTAGTCACATTAGACGTATTAAAGTTAGACACTGGCTGGTTGAATGACCTGCAATTGTTAAACATACCTAACATATTAGTCACATTAGACGTATTAAAGTTAGACACTGGCTGGTTGAATGCAGTACAATTGGAAAACATATATGACATATTAGTAACATTAGACGTATTAAAGTTAGACACTGGCTGGTTGAATGAA
>DYKD01000367.1 GCA_020722765.1 Brevinema andersonii
TAACTATAGTGCTCACACCATGATTGATGATAGATCTAATCTGGTAAGTTCTTTGGGTACGCTAGTTAAATCTCACTTTATAGATTTACCTCTTTCTCTAGTAAATGCCCCAGGCCATAGCGCAATTCCAGGCACCATTGGATCTCTCGACACAATAACAGCCAAATATACGGACGACGGAAAGGTTTTGTTCATGGTGCAAAACACTATGGGCACGGAATCTCTTTTTAGGTTTGGGGATTGGCATGGCGTTCCCAATCTTAATTGGGAAGGGCCGTTAGGCACAAAATATCAATCCTTCTATTGGTTTGAGGAACTGCCTGAAGAGGAGATGCGGTAATGAAAACAAACCAGCATGTGGCAATAGGATTAGCACTCACTTCGATACTTGTGGCTATATTGGGTTGCAGTCAAACAAACCAATTTACTAATCCACCTTCTGTGAAGGAATCTGATTTGGAGGGCATTTGGGAGGCTCGTTACCTGTTTGGGGGGGAAGATACTTTGACACTTAAGTCTGATGGAACTTTCAGGCAAGTGTATGTGGATTCGGAAGAAAACTACGTGTTTGATTCTGGCTGGGATAAATGGATTTTGGAGAAATTGCCAACTGGAATAGTTCGACTACATTTGCAAAGAGGCCGTTATTATCTGGCCGGCATAGATTTTGGAGAAAATAACGGGAAACTACCGTGTATAGAAAATGATTGTACCCTGGAAGGATTGCCTTTCGTGTTTTATGACCCTTTCGCGAAAGAAGTTGTTTACATGATGGATGAACTGCTCCTTGTTGTGCAATTAGATTCAACCAACAATCTAATACTACATCATGTTCACACCAGCAGCGATGAGGGATTTGTCCCAATCGGACAAGGAGGAGAGATAGAGATATTTTACAGAAAGTAAAACGGCGCGCCTGCGTGACAAACCTGAGTTACGATGCGCTCAATCGTCTCACCGGCAAGACCTACTCGAATTGTCCCTCCACGCCGAGCGTGACCTACACGTATG
>DYKD01000368.1 GCA_020722765.1 Brevinema andersonii
GGGGTTTTGCTCAGACAGCCCCTCTCCGCCGACGAGCCCGGCAAACGCCGGAAGCAGAAAAGCTGAAGAAACGAAGTCTTGGTTTGAAAGAGATTCATGGTTCATGGGTTGTTCCTATCATGTATCTCCCAAAAGAGCGGCCCAACATATTTCTGAATGAAAAAGAAAAGTCCCCATCCAATCAACATAAAGAGAGTCCAAAAGCAGGCCAAACCAAGTGCTTTAGAAAGATTCACGCCTTCTGTTGATAAAGAGATGAAAGCCAATGCTATATAACCTGTTCCAAGACCACAAAGAAAAATAGCAGTCATTATACTTCGTCGTTTTCTATAATACGATGAACTCCAAAATCTTTTGGCTTTTTCAGTATAGTTCATCTTTTTTCTCCCAATTTGTCCTCCGGCTCATTCATTCCATACCATTTCGTAAATGTCATTTGTTAGCTGTTCAATCATTTCCTGTTTTAAACCTGGGCTGTCACAAAGACAATTAGTAAGGCATTTTCTTAGACTCCTTTTTTCACCAATAATTGCAGCAGCCCATTCCGCTCCATAGTAAGTCCCCACGCCTCCAAGAACCAAGCCAACCCCGCCGCCAACGCAAGATGCTGGAATATTTGGCAAGAATGCAGCGAATGCCAAGCCTCCAAAAGCCAATGAACCTATGGGGGTTAACCAAGTTTGAAAAGCCTTATAGTATTTTAAACTTTGACGAAGATCCTTGATGCACTGTCCAACGCATTCAGTATTTCCTGAAAAATCCTGAATATTTATCGGATCGTTTAAGGCATAGTTGTATAAGTTTGCTTGGCGCGCCTTAAATAACATTTGGTCTTTACTTGTCCACCTCCCAACCTCCGCATCATAATCCCTTGCACCGAACCTTACCAGTTTCGTCTGGCTGTCGTAGAGCCCTCCAGCAAAGCCGAACGGCGTAAAGTTCGGCGCAGTATTGACCAAAACATTCCCCCAGTCGTCGCAATCCATGCGCTGGGCTATAGTGCCGTCTG
>DYKD01000369.1 GCA_020722765.1 Brevinema andersonii
GTAAAGCCTTCCTTGTTCTGGAGGACGTATTCGTAGGCCTTCTGCAGGGCAAGGATTGCCTTGGGCAAATCGTTGATGCTAAGGCTGTTGGTTCCGTTCCACTGGCCGGCCTTATCCTTGTACCTTACCTCGATGACCACCTTCTTTAACGGTATCGACTGGCCGTTCTTCTCAAAGGTGTTCCTGAAGACAGAGGCCCTTACAGCGCCAATCTTGAAAACAGTTTCTGGTTTTGACATTTTCCGCTTATTCCTCATATCGATTGGTATTAACCAATCAGTACGATCGTAAAGACGATGCAGTATTTAAGTTTTATTGTGATGCGGTATATATACAGGCCTGTTGAGGCGTTTAATAAAACGCTCTATCAATAAGAGCGTTTACAACAAACAACGCCGAAGACAAGGCCGGGGTATTGTAAGACGCATCACAGAAAAACAGCGACGGGGAAAGTCTGAAATGTTATCTATAAAATGAAAAGGATTGGGAATTCAAAATATGACTCAGCACAAGGGGAATTATTGGTGTAATATCGCGTCTGCCGCAGCGACAGCTAAGAGTGATTTATCAGTTTTCCAGGTACTTCACCGGAATATCTTATTTGAAGGCCGGAAGGCCTTAAATTCTTGTTTTGAATTTTAGTCTTTGGCTATTTGAGTTTGTTTCGGATTTCGGATTTCGAGTTTCGGATTTTGGTTGCGGCCTCTTGGCCGCGTCAGGAAGGTCTTTGGGATTAAATGGCCTTCAAATCAGATGTCTTATCCCGTTGATCTTGAAAGGACAGTCGATCTTTAGAGATATTTGTGTGATTCGATTCTATTTAAGTCTTTAGACCTCGTGAGTAATAAGACTTTCAGGTATATAAATCTTTGCATTGAACAAAAGGTTTATAAATACCCCTGGTTTCACAATAGAAACCAAAAATGAAAAAGCGGCATGAGCGATTTGGGGAGATAATCAGGCATTTTGAATCAGATGAGCTTCGCCAGTTCTTCGACGCCATTGACA
>DYKD01000112.1 GCA_020722765.1 Brevinema andersonii
AACAGAAGATGGTAGAACTGTAATTCTTTACAATGATGGAACCTGGAAATATGATATATCCTCCTCGCCAGCTACGAATTCTAACACGTTTCGAGATACTTATTGGGGCATGTCGAAGAGTCAGGTAAGAGCTGTTGAAAAATCAGAGCTAGTTAAAGAGGATGAAGACTTGTTAGCTTACAAGGGTGACATTGCTGAGCTTAACTGTTTGATCCTTTACATTTTCGTAGACGGCTTATTGGTACGTGGAAAATACTTGATTATCGAAGAACATTCTAATAAAAATGACTGCATAAGTGATTACGAAAATCTCAAAACTCTCCTCCAAGATAAATATGGGAAACCTAGCAAAGACGCAACCTACTGGAAAAACGCGCTTTACAGAGATGAGTATCAGAGCTGGGGATTTGCCGTTAGCTTAGGTCATTTGGTGTATTTTACAGAGTGGAAGACAGCGACTGCAGACATTAATTTGGCGTTGTATGGAGAGAATTACGATATAACTCTTGCAGTGGAATACATGAGCACTAAATATAAAGGCCTTGAAGAAGCAGCTAGAAAAAAGAAAGCTAAGAGCAAACTGTAATGAGTAAAATTCCCGCGTATAAGTAAAACCTGCTAACATTTCATCAACCTGACGCTGCCGCTGTGGCATGATTTCAGAGTTTTGAGCGCTCTCGGAGGTCTTATCTCGTACCAAGATTAAGTGCCCTGAATGGCAGCGCAGGTTATGATTTTGTTAAGCGAGAAAAAATAATGACACAATCAGACATCCAACCACTTCTTGAGGAAATTGAGCTTCAAAAGTCATTGATGATTGCGGTGGCTACAGGTGGCCCTCGGATTCAGCATGTAAACCAACAATATATACAGAGGCGACTCAAAATCAAGGAACTACTGTCAAACATGGGCCTTGATGATCCAAACCCTTACACTGATCTCTGGGCGTGGTACGGGCGATGGAGTAGTGGGGACCTTCCACATTATCAAGATCGACGAGAATTTGTGAGAACCCTCTACCAGCCATTAATTGATAAACTCTTCATGAGGGAGCGTGATACCGCTGTAATAATACCGTCAGAACCAACTGGATGGGAAGCTGTTGATAGGCAAATGGATAAGATTGTAGATTTGTTGGAAACTGCGCAGCATGAGGAAGACTTCCAAACGGTCGGCCTACTTTGCCGAGAGGTCATGATTTCACTTGCTCAAGAGGTATTTGATCCGGCAAGGCACAAAGCACTGGATGAATCAAGCGCATCAAAGACCGATGCTTACAGAATGATTGAGGCGTATATAGCCACAGAACTTGAGGGTAGTACTTTTGAAACTATGAGATCATTTGCAAAAGCATCTCTAAAGCTTGCAAACGAATTGCAGCATAAACGCACGGCGGAGTATCGAGATGCTGTTTTATCAGCTGAGGCAACGAGAGCGATTGTCTCTGTCATTGCGGTTTTGTCAGGAAAGCGGAAAAGGCGCGGCTAAAAAAATAATGGTCAGCGACAGGAAGGAACAAACGATGCATCGACTAAATTATTACAAAAACATTTTAACATTATCCTTTTGTGGCATATTAATGATAGCGCAAGTTCATACAGCCGAGTCCCAGTCTGCGCAACAGATTGCAAAGAAAACGTTTGAATCGACTGTCCTTTTAGTCATGGAAGATGCCAATGGACAGCCAATATCTCTTGGCAGCGGTTTCTTTGTACATGAGGGCGTAATTGCCAGCAATCTCCATGTTGTCGAAGGGGCTTCACGCGGCTATGCGAAAGTTGTAGGACAAAAGGCAAAGTATGACATTGAAGGAATTACCGGGATCGACCCGGACCGTGATTTGGTTCTCTTGAAAACATTGGCGACACGCACTACAACGTTACCTCTTGGTAACAGCGACGCTATTGAGGTTGGGGAACCGGTCTACGCTGTGGGGAATCCACAGGGATTGGAAGGCACATTTTCACAAGGGATAGTAAGTAGCATCAGGGAGGTAGGCTCAGACAGACTCCTCCAAATAACCGCTCCGATATCTCCAGGAAGTAGTGGCGGTCCTGTATTGAACTCAAAAGGAGAAGTCATTGGTGTTTCAGTCGCTACATTCAGTGGAGGCCAGAATCTCAATTTTGCCATTCCGTCGAACTACCTGAAGAATCTACTCGGTAAGGCAGGGCCTACAAAACCTCTTGCAGATGTCAGATCTCCAAAGACGCAGCGATGGATTTTGGCAGACCTAGGAGGGAAAAGCACTGAAGGCGTGGTAGGTGGCCAGTTGACTTGGGAGTATGTTTATAGTCAATCTGGTAATTACGCGTTTTCACTTCGCAACCAGCTACGCGGCAACGTGAAGAATGTATATTGCCTCGTCGTTTTCTATGATTCGCAAGGAAGTCCGATAGATGTCGACGTTGTTCAATGCCACGGGCTAATCCCAGCAGGGCTCGCCAAAAGAGTAACGAGCAAAGTAGACGGAAGCGTTCAAAAATTAACGACGCCGTTTGGATCCATGAGCCCAAGAACAAGGGTCGAGTTCCGCATTCTTGACTTTCAAATAATGGAATGATGGTATGATCGCCTACCAAATCAATCCAGCGGATGCCGTAAACCGCCCCGCTGATTTAGGTCGTTGGGCTGCCTAGTGGAAATCGGTCATTGTGAGTTAGCGAGAAGTTATGAGCAAGAGTAGAGTGAATATCCCCGAATCTGAACTTAAAATTTTGTTTGCTAGATCAGGAAATCTCTGCGCATTTCCAGGTTGTCAAACCCAAGTAATTGCTCAAGAAGGTGATGAATCTAAACCTCTGGCAGAAATGGCTCACCTGATTGCATATGGAGATTCTGGCCCACGAGCAGACCCCAGCTTACCCATTCAAGAGCGCAATAAAGCAGCAAACTTGATTCTTCTTTGCCCCACTCACCATGTGATAGTGGACAAGTTTGAGTACCAGTATAACGTGCATGTCCTTCGGCAAATGAAGCAAATGCACGAAGAAAGGGTTGCACAATCCCTACAACAGGGTACATTGGATGATGATAGAGAAAAGAAAACCACTGCCGAGAGCCTTTTCGCGTCTTTTCTACCCGTTTTGCATCTGCCAGAATTCGTTTATTCAGCAGAAACTCCTTATAGAAGAGATAATATCCAGGATTTATTCGAGTATTTAAAGGCAAATGAGAGCCGAGATACATTGTACGCCTTTGAATTACGTGAAAAGAAGATATTTACTTTTTTCGACCTACGCGATTCTACGAATCCTTTTCGGGGAGCATATGATGGTTCTACAGTCACAGTCGCAAAAGCGACTGACATGTGGACCGACTCTGATAGTCATCGCCTATATGTCGCACTATTGAACAGGGCATTAAGTAGTTTTCTGAGAATAATGAAGGGGGTAATTTATGATCCCAATCATAATCGCTACTTTTTCAGGGCAGATAAACAGAAAGTTGAGAAGAAGTTCACTTACACAGCTTTGTCAGGAAGAAAGACTACAAAAGCTGTTGTTCATCAACCAACAACTAAATCCACGGGTTTACCCAAGTCATATTGGATTCATTTAGCGGCTAACTTGTCATTTCAGCAAATCGCGTCTCGAGAGTGGGCACTTACGATACGACCTGAACGCCATATTACCAAAGATGGGTATGAGCCTTACTTACATACTTCCATTGGAAGGAAAGTTACGAGAATCAAGTCAAGGATGTACAATTGGGAGTATCTTCAGGAAATACAATTGTGGCGTGAATTTATTGCCCAGGCAAGCCCAAGGTTAGTTCTCCGTTTTGGGAAACAGGCTATTATTATTGAGAACACACTGTCACAAGGTACTATTGAGTGGGTAGGCGCACCTGATGACAAAAAGGATTTTATTTCTCAGAAACACGCCGAGGACCTTTTCAGCTTGACCGAAATAAGTTTTCTGAATGAAGAGACGGAAGACACCGAAGACAGCATTTATCTGGATGAGTACGAAGAATGAGCATTTCCCAGTCAAAGCGTAAAAAATTCTTGAAAGAACCAAAGCTAGAATTGGCGTGGTTGCCTGAGCCAAAGCTGACTTTCGCGGGCGGAGCACTTCATATCAACCCTAAAATAGGAATTCCTCTTTTTGGCCCTCGGTCGCTCAACACGCCAAGACACAAAAGAGAAATACATGTTGGTTTTGTCGGAAACATCAATGTTATAGAGAAAGTTAGAAGATTCATTGATGAGTGCAGAACGGGCTTGGATGCAGAAGATGTAGAAAATGGCTCAATGGCATTTCCTGGAATTTCAAGTGACCTGGGGTATAGATTTCAAATTGTTTCGTCTGACGAGACTATTGAGAAAATAACAACAGCAGATAAAGATCACATTTCACAAAAAATAAGTATTGCCGAACAGTTTTTGGGAATGCTTGATTTAATTGAGATGAAGGTAAAAATTCTTTGCGAGAAAGATCATCCGCTGGATTACATTTTTATTGTGCTCGAAGAAAGCACCTACAAAAATCTACGTGTGGTAGCAACTGCTGATCCGTTCTCTGGAAAAGATACTGTGCAACGAGATTTGCGCCGCGCTATAAAAGCTCGCCTGATGAAGTATAAGAAGCCTACGCAGATAATCAGGGAGTCCACTGTTAGTAGAGAGCGTGATGAACGCGAAATGCAAGACTTGGCAACACGTGCTTGGAATATGTTTACAGCGATGTACTATAAGGTAGGCGGACTTCCATGGGGATTAACTGATATAGAACCAGCAACTTGTTTTATAGGTATTAGTTTCTTCCGCCCCTATGGTGAACCAAACTATATTAGGGCAAGTATCGCTCAAGCTTTTAATGAGTATGGTGATGGGCTTGTATTGCGGGGTCAGAAATTCAAATGGGATGATGAGTTGGGTAAATCTCCCCACTTGTCCGAAGATTTGGCTAAACAATTAATTGAAGATGTTTTGTTACGTTATCAAGCGGAAGGTAGGCAGTTACCCCGAAGAGTGGTGATTCATAAATCGTCCCGTTTTGAAACCGAAGAACGAGAAGGTTTCAAGAAAGCTCTATCACAAATACCCCAATATGATTTGGTAACTGTTGGAACTACGGGCAATTTCAGACTATTGCGTAGCGGGAGCTATCCTCCACTTCGTGGAACCGTACTGAGTACTGGTAATATCCACATCCTATACACGACAGGTTATATACCAGAGTTAGGCAAATATCCTCATGGACATGTTCCAATGCCTTTAAGAGTAGCTGACCATTATGGAGATAGTAGCAAGACACAATTGCTAAAGGAATTACTTGTATTGACTAAGATGAACTGGAACACCGCTGATGTAGATGGAGCATGGCCAATTACTTCGCAGTTTGCTAGAGCAGTCGGAGAAATCCTCAAAGAAATTCCTGATGATCGGGTTCCTGAGCCTAAATATGTTTACTATATGTGAGAGGCAGACTGATGGGGCAGCATATTGATGCTGACGCCGTAATGATTGGGGATTTCGATCCCCTGCTAACCCAAAACCGCTCAACAAATTCAGCTCACTCTTCTGAGCAAAGTGGGGACATAGATGCCATTCATTTGGCCGAGACAGAGGAGAAATAGATCGGGACAAATCTCCCCCTCATTTTCCGCACCGGAAAGGATTCCGGTGCGATCATTATTGGAGTACGATGGCTCACGCTGCAGGAAGACTGGTTTTTGTCGCAACTTCGATCTTCAATGACCTGGTAATCGGCATTGCTTTTAAGACGGGTAACGAAATAGACTCCGCCGGCGCACCAAGCACCCCATTGGGCATAATCGATGAGACCTCTATCAAATACGATGATCGTACCCGGCTCAAAAACAGGGTCTTAAAAACTGTTAGCTCGTGTACACGACCTTCGGTAATGTTGACAAATGTGGGCAGATAACCGGCATGATCCAAGAGTAAATGCAATTTGATGGCTCCTTTGGTCTTTCGATATTTGGCCCAATCGAACATGGTGACACAGAGTTTGATTAAGGAGGCATCAAAAGTTAACAGTTTATTTTTGAAACGGAATTTATGTTTTGGGCCAAATTGAGTCTGGCAAATGCCTAACAACTCGTAAAACAGCTTTTCGTACAACCGCCAAGAGCGATGCTCATTAGCATAGGCCAAAGTAGAACGACTGGGAGCGTTTTTCATCTCCAGATGAACAACTTTGCCGAGGCAGGTCGCTAATCCACCACAAATTTCCCGCAATGAGTGGGCGTGACCAAGTTGGCAAAAAAGCA
>DYKD01000028.1 GCA_020722765.1 Brevinema andersonii
TGAAGAAAAAAACATCTTAATTTCTGATATAAAATCTAAAATTAATTTAATTTTGAATTGTTGGAATGATAAATTATAAGCTTCTCTCCGCCCACCCCAAGAAAAAACAAGATGCCGCGCTACTCCGTCTAACAGCGGCCACACGTCAAGGTTTCGAGGGAAAAGATGAGGGCAAAACGCCTTTCAATTTGTCGGTCCAACTGATCTGTCACAAACTGCGTGTAGCCGCACCCTGCACATCATGCAAGAAAACAATGGGATAAAACAAAATAGAAACATAGCAATCATCATGTATTTTAAAGCTATTCTATTCATTTAAACACCTCGCATATAAGAGTTGATGGAAGATGGTAGATAGTGGATGGAAAGAGTTGATGGTGGATGGTTTATAGTGGGTGGGAAGAGAAGAATGTATTCTCTTGGTATCCGGGGCGTTGCCCCGGTGAGAGGGGAAGCGAGGATCAATTTTGCGGTCACTGAGCTTGAGCTTTGCGCTTTACCCACAATGTCGAAGTGACGCAAAATTAGCCGAGCGGGGGGAGAGACTTCTCCCCCGGAAAAACTGGATCAGATTGATGATAATTGTTGACAAGGGACAAAGACCGTTTTTTACTCAAACCCCGTTCAAGACAAGTATCTGCCCTGCTGCCATTTTAATCTTATAACTACGTTTTTGAAATATTGGAAGGGAAAACTTTGAAGGATCGTCTAGAGAGGCGTTGTAAAAAACGGACCAGGATACTCGACCAGGATTTTTTGATGGGATCTTGAATCTCACCACTTTTGAAGAATAGAGATCTGTATTGATCAAAAGAAGCAAGCAGCTTTTCCCTTTTAAGGAATAACAGGCTAAAACAGAGTGGTTCTTTTTACCTAAATCCAGATACTGACATGATTTGAAAAAATCTTTCTGAACCAAAACCTTTCGTAGGGAAACAGCCTCCTGCATCTGTTGAAGCAGGGACTCATTTGGGACATTCCAATGCAAGGACGTATAATCGAAAAAAGCCAGCTTCCCATAGTTAAGATCATTTTTTTTCAACAGATCCACCCGGCTTTTCAGGCTATCAAGTCCCAGATTGAGAGGCTGGATCTCCTTCAATTCAAATCCTGAATTGATGAAGGGTATTGAGTTCGGCAAAAAATAATTGAGAATCGCAGAAAACCTGAGAAACCTTTCTTGCCCGTTCCTCTGCATGGCTCTTGGCGAATCCGGTATTTCAGAAGAAGCCAGAATCGGGATGGACAAAGCAGGTAAAGCCTTATAAAAAACATTATGAATATTTCCTTTTTCCCACCGAGGTTCATCAGCCCAAAGTGTTCCAATGATGGAATCATAACCTGCTTTTTTCGCTTTGAGAGAAGCTGCATTGTCAAGCTCTTCTGCGATGAGGAACGAATTCTTATCAGCGGCTCTTGCATTTTTTATCATCATCTTTTCAAGCTCTCGCGGGAGAGCATGGCCCATATCTATACGCGCACCATCGACTCCGAACCTTTTCCTGTAAAAAGGGATGATACCAGAAATCATGTCCCATAAATCCTTATTAGGCATTTTGAATCTGGATCTGCTTGCCTTAATGACATCATAGAGCACATAAGGGGGTTGTTTTTCAGGAAGATATGGCTTTGCAGCAAGTGGATGGTCAAGATGAAGACGGAGGAATGTGACATCTTTCCAGATTGGCTGAGGGTCATTGATCACATCAGAAAAGCCTGGCACAGTCGTTATTGCAAATGCATCTTCAATCAAAGGAAGAATGGATCCGGACTTCATACCCTTGCATTTTGCCTTTACTTGTAGCCATTTTTCAGGATCCAAGTGATTGGGTGCATAGGAAAATTTAGAGAGATGGGCTTTCACTTCAGGGGAAGCGTATATCCGTTTTGCAAATTTCTCATGGAATGCGACAGGTTTCAAACCTGGAACTCTGGGAGGCTTGAAGTTTTTTTCTTCACTTTTCCTGATCCAATAGAACCAGTCCGGGTGGTCCAGAATCAGGGAACAATCCCTGCCTGCAGTCCTTGGAATAAAATCCAAAATAAGTCTCATGCCAAGCTTATGACAAGCTTCAACCAGAGCAGAGAACTGAAGATCCATCTTCTGCTGTGAATATCCACCAGTCATAGGATCATAAAGGTCCTCATCCAACCTGAAAAAATCATTGACAGCGTAGGGAGAAGGAGCCACACCCTTCATGATATACCTGCTTGGTTTTGTGACAGGCAGAAGATAAAGCATATTGACACCCATCTTCTTAAGAAAAGGTAGAAGCAAGATCATGCGGAGAAGGGTCCCACTCTCTTTCAGTCCCCAACGGTTTTCAGGCAATAATCTACCATCTCCATCAAAATCCATGGCAGTTGTAGTACGGAGAAGCGAACCGTAAATGACAGGATCAGGATCGAAAGATTCTTTGGCTGGAAGAATATGCTTCTGGATAAGATTGATAAGATGTCCATATAAATCATCCTTGATGTGACGACCTGAAGCGTCGTTCACAGGAAAATACCATGCTGATGGTATTGGAACAATCGTTTTCCTATAATTTCGTTTCAGCAAATCCAAAAGAAGATCAAGGGATCCCATATTCATTTTCCAAGTTTTGAATAATACTTCCTATAATATTCATCGATCATCCTGTGGGTGTTATATACAGGGAGAAGTGAAAGGATAGAATTTTTCATCATCCCTACCCACCCTTTGGGAAACCCCTCTTCCTGGGAGAAATAGAGAGGAACCACTTTTCTGAGGAGTATATCGAACAGGCTTCTGTTATCCTTTCCATCACGCACATCAACTGACAATCTGACATTAGCACCTGGAACAGCCCAACCATTCTTGCCATTGAATCCTTCAGGCCACCACCCATCCATGATACTGCAGTTGAGGACACCGTTGATGGCTGCTTTTTGTCCGCTTGTACCTGAGGCTTCATAAGGCCGTACTGGATTATTCACCCAGACATCGACACCTTGGACAAGATATTTTGCAATATCAATATTGTAACCTTCCAACAATATGATTTTTCCCAAGTATTTAGGTTTCAAGCTGTACTCATATATTTTTCTGACCAAAGCCTGACCGTCCGTATCTTTGGGATGCGCTTTTCCTGCGAAAATAATCTGGACAGGTCTCTGCTCATCCAGAAGGAGCTTATCGAGAGTAGCTTCATCATGGAAGAGAAGAGTCGCACGTTTATAGGTTGCAAATCTGCGTGCAAAACCAAGCGTCAATTTTTCAGGGGAAAGACCATCCAACATCCTGGAAATGATGGCTGGGGAAACCTTATTTCGCGAATAGTAGGAAGCCACGTTCTCCTTGACAAGCTTGAGGAGACGTTCTTTAAGCGCAAAATGCACATCCCATAAAGTCCTTCCATCAATATTGGAAAGTTTGCGGGGGAGTCCTGGCTTATAAGCTTTCTGCTTCCAGTCCCAGGCAACAGATGTGAAGAGAGAATCCAGTTCTGGAGCAATCCAAGTGGGGTGATGGATTCCATTTGTGACATAACCGATAGGCCTGTTATTCCACATCTTTTTTGATACGATCATATTCAGTTTGCTGACACCGTTGGCGAACTGGGAATATTTGATTGAAAATATCGTCATGTTGAAACTTTCAGGATCCGCTTCCGGTTTGAACCTGGAGAGGTTAAGGAAAGACTGGATATCCAACCCTGTGTTTTTCAGGAAAGGCGCCAAGAAATCATGAATAACATCCTTCTTAAAAACTTCCAATCCTTCCTTCACAGGAGTGTGTGTTGTGAAAAGAACTTTCGATTTATTCTTGAGAAGGTTTTCCTCTATTGTCCCACCTTCCACTTTCATCATATCAGCAGAGTGTTGAAGGAGAAGCAATGAGGCATGTCCTTCATTGATATGCCAGGCCATGGGAGAGATTCCGAGTGCCTTAAAAATCTTCACACCTCCCATTCCCAGTATGATTTCTTGGGCCAAGCGGATCCATCTTCGTTCACCTTCATCATAAAGACGCGAACAGATTTTCCTATATTCAGGGATATTTTTTTTCATATCCGTATCCAAAAGAAAAATCTTGACCCGCCCCACATTGAGCTGCCATACCTGGACATAACAGGTCCCTTTAGGGAAAGGGAATTCCAGAACAAGCGGCTTCCCGCTCTTATGACATACCTGTTCAACAGGAAAATCTTCTGGTTTGTTCGGGAAATAGTCGGCAACCTGATTTCCCTCCTTGTTGATAGACTGTTCAAAATAACCTTCCCTATAGAAAAGCCCGACTCCTGTCAGATTCATGTTTATATCCGATGCAGACTTGAAATGATCGCCTGAAAGGATACCCAACCCGCCGGAATAGATGGGAACAGATTCATGGATGCCATATTCTGCTGAGAAATAGGCGATAGGGCCGACAGGATATTCAGAACTGGTATCTGCCATATATGACTTGAAATCTGAACAGATTGTTTCAGATTCTTTTTCCCATGCAGGATTATCCTTGAAAAGTTGCATCATTTTTTTCTGACCTATTTTACGAAGATAGACAATCGGATTATGGTGGCTTGTCTCCCACAGTTGGATATCCATATCAGCCAGCAGACGGGAGAGCCGTCCATCCCAGGACCACCAAAGATTTCTGACCAAAACGGAAAGTGTTTCAAAAATATTCTTCTTCATGACATAACACTCCTGATAAAAATATAGTAAAACATCAAAAAATTTGCATCAAGGACCAGCGTAATAATCCGACACCGCGGAGAGGGATGTAGTAACAGTGACGGTCCTGTTTTCCACATTCACCTCCGCATAATCACCATCAACAAAATATTTATACTGATATGAGCCAATGGAAAGCGGGACTGTAAGAGCATATTTATAATTTGTCACAGGATCCTGTTGCAACTGATAGGAATAATCGAGAGACCAACTGTTGAAATCACCCCGTAGATGAATGGACGTATCGACCTTTCCCTCAAGGTCATAATAATTGAAAGTCACATTTCGAGGTCCCTGATAGTAATCCTGTATTGTTGCTGTCGTCTCTTCCACAAGGATGGACCTGTTATCCTGGTTCAAGAGATTCCAGTCATTTGATGTGAAATATTTATATGAGTAGGAATTTCCAGCGCTCACATTCACAGAAGTCCAAAACCTTCTCTCAGCACCCTCTGGTCCATTCATCAAGTTCGCATCACTCCACCCATTGAAATCTCCTTTGAGATAGAGATTCCCGGAAACTTTCCCTTCAGTATCAAAATACTCGAACACTACGGATTTCGTAGTAGCTGTATAGTCATTCCTTTCAAGCGCAGCGCCATAGGTGACTGTCACACTCCTGTTATCAACATTGAGGAGGTTCCAATCACTTCCTGTATAGTATTTGTAAGTGTAGGTGCCCTCTTTTATCAGTTTCGTGAAGGAATATTTCCGTTCTGTGCCTGAGGGGCCGCTCATCACATCATTCACACTCCAACCATTGAAATCCCCGCGCAGATAGACCGGACCAGTGACTTTGTTGGCAGTATCATAATAGTTGAATGTAACTGAGACAGGAGGATAAAGAGTGATAGTCCTGACAGTTGGCGCTGATGAGAGCAGAAAAAAAGATTCAGACTTGACATACCCATTATCCGAGTATGCATCCTCATCCACGGCCCAGACATATTGCCTGCCCAGATCCATAGACAGGCTGATCTGACAAGCCCAAATCCCATCTCCTGAAAGAAGGTCATCATGCAAGCCATCATCAAAGAGAGGAAGCCGCACACCACCATTCCACGTAGGATCATAGTCACCGAAAGCGTCCCAGGAGCCTGTGATGTACAAGACTGAAAAAGAGGTCCCTACAGCACTGGCATCAACACGGAATGTTACAAGGGACTGGCTATAGTTTATACCTGTCACTTTGAACGAGGATTGGAATCCCGATTCCATCCTGTTTCCTTTCATATCTTCTACTGTATCAGCAACAGTCAACCAGAACCGTTGTCCTTCTGGAAGATTCCCTGAAGGAGTGAGAACACATCTGTTCCCTTCCACTTTCATAGAGTAAGAGACAGCAGGAGAGATAGAAATGGAAGATGCCAGGGTTGACAGATCAACAACTTCTGAAAAAGTGACTGTGATTGTAGAACTTTTCTGGACTCCGATTTGGTTATTTGTAGGTGAGACAGAGACCACTTTGGGAGAAGAGATATCAACAAAGGAGGAAAGAGGATTCCTATCACTACAAGAAAAGATAAAAAAGAGAAGCATAAATGGGAATATGAACTTTAATGTACGCATAATTTCACCTCTCAATATCTTACCAGGAGCATGCCACTGACAGCTTTGCCAGCAGCTTTGACCTGATAGATATAAACACCCGATTTTACGAACTGATATTGGTCATCCCTACCATCCCAGGAATTGGAATCAAGCCGGCGCACTAACCTGCCAACTTGATTGTAAATGTTGATTTCAAAAATGGAAGCCGGATCCTTCAGACCGAAGACACATATTTCACCTGCTAGAGGCGAGAAAGAAGGATGTGAAACAGACTGCAAAATGGATTGTGGCTTATCAAGTGAAGCGGATGGTTCTGAAGTGATGGCAAAAAGACCAAGATGGGAAACCTGTGCTGATACAAAATCCGATCCTGTATCTATGGACGATCCTATCTCATGCCATTTGAGACCATCATACCAGAAGAGATGGAGTGAATTCTCGTTGATTGATGTCCCATCAACTATGCCGTCATTGTTTTCGTCGAAATATTTCAGTTTCAAAGAAGCATTCTCATTGAATGCCAGACTGACAGCCTTCCCATCCTTTGAAGTACCATAAAAATCGTAGACTTCTACAAACTGTGTTCCTGCCGGAGGAACAAGTCCATAAGGTGCAGCTCCTCTGTTCAGGATATTCACGTTCACATCTTCTGAAAGAAGATTCGCCTGGAAAACAATTCCAGTGAACGAATTATCATTAGGATTATCATCTGGCAATTCCAGCTTTCCTCCCTGCTTCGTCAAAACACCGCTTATCAAGGGACTGACGATACAGGAGAATGTTTTTGTGGAAGTATCAGGTCTCTCAGGAAGCCAGTAATAATTTCCGAAATTATCACGCACCTGTATGAAATATTCATAGACCGAATTCACAGAAGCCAATGTCTGCAACTCAGCCGAAAAAGAGGTGTTGCTACTGTTGGAAACCATAGAAAGACCAGAAAAATACTGATCACCTGAATACCTATACATCAATGTGACTGAGGAGACAGAGCAGGATTGAGTGACAAGGGAAACAGACAAAGTCATATCTTTGCCAGGATATCCGAATTTCGAAAGTGGCAGGTGAAGTATAGCCACGTTTGTTACAGCAGGAAGAGCACTGGCTAAAATAAGGGAAAAGAACAGGATGTAAATAGGAAATTTTAAGCGCATATCAGAACCTCATTCCTAAGGATATCCCATGACTTAATCCGAGTTTGGAATAGAGACTTCCGGAATAATCGACCTTGAAATTCAGCCAAAGGATGCCTGCACCAAAAGTGAACAGACTTGAACTTGGGCCTGTCAAATCCAAAAGGTAACCGACCCTTATGATTCCAACAGAGAAAAAAGATGTTTCCAAACCGGACATCATGGAAAACCCACCTGAAAAATCCTGGCGTCCGTCCAGAGCCCATCTGAAAGTGATGTTCTGAAACAAAGTATCAGAATCAACAAGAAAACCTGTTTGAACCTGGGATGGAAGGGATTCTTTTACAGTGGAAAGCTGCAAAGGGAGTCCAAGATGGCTTACAGAAACACCAAGGGAGACGAACCGCCATGAGGAAGGGACAATACGAAGTCCGGAATCCACAGAAACAGTGGATGCAGAAAAATCCCCGATATTTTCCGTGATGAACCTTGCATTCACACCAAAAGAAAATCCGGGGGAAAGCATGACAGAGCAGGAAGAAAGAAGAAACGCATCATAGAAAGAGAATGAACCAAGGTCAATATAACCGGACGGATTGACAGCTTCTTCAGTATGACGGAGATCAGCAGTATGAAGAAGGCCGAACGCAGCGCCAAGAACAAAGGAAGGATGAGGTCTGAAAGCTAAGGCCAAATTCTCGTATCTCACCTGCTGGATAAATTCAAGATGGTGGATGGACAACTCGAATTGGTCCACCTCTGTCAGGCCTGCTGGATTATTGAAAAGCGAATCCACTCCGCCTTTGGCAACTCCTGCTCCAGCAAGAGCTGAAGATTCCGCACCTATAGGAATCTGCAGGAAAGGAAGGGCAACAAAGCTTGTAGAATCCGCTGAAAGGAACCGGCACAAGATGAAAATCATGAGGATCATTTTTTTCATTCTGATCACCTTACAACAGCAAATTTACCACGGACCGGTTGGTTTTTGCCATCCTCAACATAATAAAAATAGAGACCACTTCCCACTGGACTTCCGGACATATTCCTTGCATCCCACTTGCACAATCCCTGCGAATCAGCAGTCAACGAATCCTGTACCAGGCTTCCGGCCAGATCATAAATCCTCAAGCGAGCACCAGAAGGGAGCTTGGAAAAAATAACAGGATTTGAAAACGAGGGTTTATAAGATGGATTAGGATATATCACCACCTGTTCAAGATTCGAGGCTGCCAGCCGTACACCCAACATAAAAACACCAGAATCGGATGTTGATGTTCGCACAACACTTGATGATAGGTTCACAGAACTTCCTTTGAGAAATCCCCAATTCTTCACTTCTTCATCAAACCTGTAAGTGCGCAAGTTAAGGGATGCGACTGGAGTAGATGATTCAGTCTCATCCACAAACCCGTTATGATCCAGATCATGGAATGGCAGAGAGACAAAAAAATCATTATTTATGCGACCTTTGACATCCACTCTCCTATTTCCAGCATTCAGAAATTCTATGAGAAAGTAATCATCCTGATCCAGATGTTTGACAGAAGGTTCTGCTTCAAAAGAGGCAGAGGCAAGGGATACATCATTAAGAAGCGATTCTTCCCTTTCTTTTACAAGATCCTGTTTCGTATGAATGGCTACAGCAGTCACATCTACGGGGAGAGTGTCTGGTGGAATTTCTACAGTGATGCCCTCCCCTTTCTTCCTATAAACAATCATAGACCGTTTATCAAGGAGTTGGGCTGAAACAGAATAAACAGGTCTTGCAACAGAGACAGCTTCCTCATCTCCATAAACCGCTGCGACATAAAACCAGTGACCAGGCGAATCCGTACCAAGATCAGTCACTTTGAAATCTTCAGAACTTCCTATACCTGAAGCATCCATTACAGCGAATAGGTTCGCATCCCTGAAAGAATCCCAGGAAAGAGACGCATTTGTGGAATATTTGATTATATAACTTACAGGGAAACCAAGAGATCCTGCTTTAGAGGTCGAATCCCAATCCAAGACAACTGCTCCCGTCTCGTTTCCTGAAGGATTTGCTGACAATCCAGAAACTGAAGGAACAGGAGTGCATTGAACCATATCCGACGAATCGCTCCTGTTGCTCGATGAATTGACAGCCTTGATCCAGAACTGGTAGTTTTCCCCATTCATCAATCCGTTAACAATCACATTTGAAACAGAACTTGTTGATAAGGGGGGCTGACTCACAGCACCATTCTCAGATTTGTAATAGACCTCATAACCGATGATATCAGATTCCGGATTAGATTTCCAACCCAGAACAACGGTCTCGTTTGAAACCCAAGTCACAACAGGAGTCGCCGGTTTGGAAGGTGGGAAGAGCGCAGAAGGAACAGCATTCACAACCTCAGAATAGCCTTCGTTGGTCTGACCTGCCAAATCAATAGCCTGTATCTTGTAATAATAGGTTGTTCCATTTGCAACAGCAAGATCCTTATAAGCCGATGAATTGGAAATAACCGCAAGCGAAGTAAATGCGGAATATTTCTGGAGACTTTTCCAGACCAGATATGCAACAACATCGTTTTCAGGATTTAGTTTCCAGGAAAGTTTCACAGCAGAATTACTAGTCACAGCAGCGAGCCCCCGCGGTGCAACAGGAACAGGGTCCACGGAGGGGACAACTGATACAGGAGCAGTGGGAATACTTTCCAATCCATTCATATCTACTGCTGTCAGCCTATAAAAATAAGTCTTATCATTTATCAATCCTGCATCTCGATAAAAGCTGAATGGAGTTGAAGCGACAAATGAGAAAAAATTGGTTGTCTGGGGACTCCGATACAACCTGAACTCCTTGAAATCAAGGCTTGGATGGGCATCCCATGAAAGAGAGACATTTGAATTTGACGCTACAGCAAGAAGCCCCATTGGTGGACTAGGTGGTGTCCGAAAACCATCTTCGAGACCCCACACATCATTAAGAATCATAGTGCCATTGCCTGAAACGTTTCTGACAGTAAGTTCCCTATTTCCTGAAGAAGTGGAAAAATCACCTTCCCAAGAAATCCTGGAATTATTGTACTTATACTGAAGGACTGTCCCTGCAGGGAACTTGCCTTTATAAAACCAGATATCGTTGTAAAGATATTGCATTTTCGCATTCAATCCCCAATCGAGGGGCGCAATAGAACCACCAACATAAATCGCATCTGAAATCTCTTCCCTCTTCTTACGGACATAAAACATGACAGTCACATTTGACTCTGCTACCACGCGCAAAACTGAACTTGGAACACTTTCATTCCCAGGAAGATTCGTATAGGCATCAAGTGAAGTGAGATAGATCGAATTGATTGAACCAGGAATCAAGTTCGTAAGTGTGAAATTATTCCCAGTGATAACAGTCAGATTCGCTTTCCTGTAGTCTGGAAAATATTGGTTGCTCAGATAAATGTTATAACCAATCAGGTCCAAGGCCCGTGGGGATGACCAGTTTATCTTGCAACGGCCAGATGCGATGGATTCCAGATCAGCAAGAATGCCAGTGGGAGGATCCGGAGTGTTTTCCCAATTGAACTCAACCAACATACGCCTGTCAGCAGGAGACCCTTCTGTCACTTTTATAATCCCGTTGTTTGTCAGGAAATAGGTACGGCCTTGAGTCCCATCAGAGACAGAGAGATTCCGCATCCCAATCAGTTCTGCCATAAAATTTGTTGACACTAGATTGGTATTCACGAGAAAAGAGAATCCGAGTTTGTCACCTGGAGTAAAAAGACCTGAATATTGCCAACGACCATCAACCTGTTGTGTCATTACAGTATACGGCAATTTATTATTGAGAGGCGAAGGCGTTCCCACAATCCTTTTGGGACGGCTGTTCCAGTCCCCTGCAAAAAGACCTGAAGTAAAAATTGACAAAACGCCAAAAATGAGAAAGAGATGTTTTTTATTCATATCACTCCATCCTCACCCTGACAATCCTAGCAGGTTGTTTGTCGAACCAATATCTTCCATCCATCTCCAAAGGAGTCAGATAAACAAGATGATCCTTCTCTTCAACCACTTCCCAGTCAATATTCTCAACCTTGAAAATGACTTTGACTGGAGCCTTCGGGATGACATCCATTTCAGACGAGTAACCGCTGAACATATTGGCATCTATCCTGAGTTGATCCACATAACTTCCATTATCAGGCAAAGCCACCTCTTTTTCAAAAGGTCCCTGTCTGGTCACAGAGTTTGTCCCACCATACGAATCATAAGCCATGACTACGTAATAGTAAGTGGATGAATTGGTCAACCCGCTATTCGTATATTTTACTGGAAACCCGTTACCTGCAGATATGGTATCAACATACTGATATGGACCACCCTGCATGGTAGAACTATAAATGACATATCTTCCCCCAAACTCAACATCAGGCTCAGCATATCCCCAACGACCGATAGACTTTATACTGAGGATTACCTTGGAATCCGAAGGGGTTGCTGTAACAACAGGTGGATTCGGATGATGCCCAAAATTACAGAAAACATAATAAGCACCACCTGCTGTTGGGACCGTAATCTTTCTCCGGATATTATTATCTGAGGTTTTGATGATGCGACCGCCTTTCAAGTCAGTGACACCTCCAGGTAGATCGACAGAAGTTGGGAATGATCCTTGGGGAGGAAGCTGTTCATACTGCCAGGTACTCCCCAAACGTGATTGGAAAATAAAATTATAGTCAGCGCCTTGAATGAGGTTTGCCTGAAAATAATATGTACCATCACCAACAGGGAGTGCGTTTGTATAAAGAGAGAGTGCATCAGCAGACTGGAGTGTTCCCTGTTTCAAAAGCATCCTTTTTGGAATATTCGTAAAACCTCCCTTCGCCCCAAAATTGGGAGCAGGTTGCGCTTGGACAGGAAACTCATGGAAGAAAAAACAAATAAAAAAGATAAAGATGATTAAGGAGATATTAGACTTCATATCAATTACCTCCCTTTTCAGGAGCTACACGGACAATGCGACCTGGAATCTTGTTATTATGGAACCGTCCGTCCATATCAGACGGGGTCAACCAGACAATGTATTTCGATTTTTCTACAACATCCCAATCTATGTTTTCTACTTTGAAATAGACAGGAAGTGTACCACGGGGTGTAACTGAAGCCTGGTTCACAGCAGTGCCCGTAGGTGGTGGCAGAGGCGTACTCTTATTGGCGAACGGGAGACCAGGTGCCTGCAAATAAGCATCGCTCACAACAAGGATATAATAGTATGTAGTTCCATTCACCAACCCTGCATGTGTAAAACTGGTGATATTCCCCTGCAGCTGTGCTAAAAGGGAATAGTCACTTGAAGCTCCTGTAGAGTTGAAATAAACAGATATGGTCCCCCCTGCAATAACATTGGCATCGTCCCACTTCCAATTTCCTTTGGGGACAGACCAATTCAGTATCACTTTCTGGTCACCTGGAAGAGCCTGTATTGTTTCAGGAAGATTGGGAATCTCATTGAAATTGTTATAGACGTAAAGGCTTTCCCCACTGGCAAGTTCCGGGACTTTCAGAATACGACGCGCATCCTTTGATTGTGTTACTCCACCAAACCATGCAACATTTGAAAACATGATTGTGCCATCGACTGTGGAAGCAGGAATCCATCCTGTTGAGGGTGGCTGATCAAAGAACGTGCTGTTTCCAACAATTCCTGGAGGAGAATTTGTACTGGTTGATGCCTGAAAGATGAAATTATAATATTCGCCAGGGGTAAGATCCATACGTACCACATAGGTGCCATCGCCCACAGGGGTCATATTGGTCACAAAGCTCCTGTTTTCCCACGCGCTGACATTTAGTGAAGGCTGAATGACCAACGATTTGTTCAGCTTCCCCCAATTAGTATGAGCTTTCTGTGCAAATAAAATTGATACGTTTGCAACAAGTATTAAAACCAACAGGAAAAGCCCTCTTCTACTCATGGCAAACCTCCAGTCCCGTCTCCATAGTTCCTTTTCCCAACCAGAGAGGTTCAGTTTCCAACATGGATTTGAAATAAACAGGAACAGACTGACGCGGTGTACTTTCCAAAAGTATGGAATCAGCGCTTTCAATCCGTATCACACCTCCAGCAAAGGACCTTATCTTGAAAAAATATCTGGTATTATTCTGGAGTCCTGAGACTTCATACGACGTCCCTGTGACTGGAGATGAATTCACTCGCACAAAAGGACCTGCTGCGTTTGTGCTATAATAGACATTATAACCACCAATGTTTGGAGCTGACACAGCATCCCAATAAAGCGCTACACGTTTATCAAAGGGAAAGGTCCAACAGTTAGCAGGAGCCTTCGGTTGTCCACCCCATACATCAATCTGAATCGCCTCTTTTTCTGCCAGGAGATCAACGTCATACTGACGATTCTTGTGCCATGTATTGAAATCCTCTTCAAAAATTCCATCATAAGAATATTTGTATTGGTAGGACTGTCCAGCCATCAAGCCTGTATCAACGAAATATCTATTGTCATTTGGGGTGGAAGGATTCAGGCGAGACAATCTGACACCAGACCAAGTGAACGGCAAGGCGTTTCCACCAAGTGAAACCTGATTGAAAGAAATGGGACCCATATCAACAATGAATCTTACAAGTGAAAGTTTACCAGCAACAGTCACAGAGAAGGCACTTTCATTCGCATTGACACTGTCATCAATAGCTGTGACTTTGTAAGAATAATCTATATAGGGGGAGACTGTATCAATAAAATGTGGATTTGTGCCAATAGAAACAAGAGTCTTGTTCACACGAGCCCAACTTCCACCCGTATTACTCCTATACACGTTATAGCCAGCAAGGTTCGGTTCCTTGTTCGGCATCCAGGAAAGATATACCTGGTTTGTTGAATACCCAGAGAGCAGAAGTCCTAATGGTTCTGTAGGAGGGACATTCACATTCGACTGAGGTGTGGCAGTGTTGGTTTTGGAATTGATGCTTGCCTGCCCTAACGAATTGACTGCAGTAATATAGTAAAAATATGCTGTCCCATTCAGAACATCCTTATCAATGAACTGATTCAAGGATGCGTCAATCCTGGCAATATTGGAAAAACTACCTGCGGTTTTCCTGTATAGAGCGTAATATTGAATATTCACTTCAGGATTCTTTTCCCAAGCCAAAGAGACCTGGTTATTTCCTGGAGAGAGCGTCAATCCATCAGGACGGACTGGGACAGGAGTAGAAAGGTTGTTCCACCTGTGGAAGAGATCAAGTTTGCCCTGTCCTTGGTCATTCAAGTCAACATATCTGTTCCCGTACCAGGTGCCACTACCAGAAAAATAGTTCTCCTCATACCAAGAACCATTCGCCAAAACCTTGAACTTGTACATCACACCCATTCTAGAATCCAAATCAAAAGTAATTTTCCAGAGACCATTCCCCATATCTTCCAACTGTTTGTCATCTCCAATGATTCCCCAGAAATTCATCTTCTCAGAATTGCCACGTATAAGAACAGTCTCAACATGATTGAGACCGCTCGTGCTCATATCAATCCAAAATGTGACAGGTATGGTTCCTGCTCGCACATCTGCTGTTTTGGAATAAGCACTCAGATTCCCACTTCTATCCTTGGCCCTTATCCTATAAGAATAGGATGTGCCATTCTTGACAGAATTATCTATGTAAGCATTGTCCAAGGATTCATCGATCTTCACGAATTTCTCTCCGGCATCCTCACTTCTATAAACAACATAAGAATTGAAATCATCTTCCGTATTTTTTACCCAATTTAACTGGACAAGACCATCACCAGCACGTGCAGTAAGTCCTTTCGGAAATGCAGGAGAAGTGTTATCCGGAGACAAACTGATATCAAGATTTATATTTCCCGTATCATAAAGCGTCACAGGCATGTAGGAAATAGAATACCCTGGAGCCAGACATTCAACAGTCCGATTCTCATTTCCATCATCATAGGTCATCACATTCTGGAGCGAATAGTTCCCGTTTTGGTCCGCTTGGGCAACCCGCTCATAGATTGTCCCAGCAAAATCCTTTATCCTGACAATAGCGTTAGGAACGTTCACCTTACCATAGATTGTACATTCACCGTATCCTCCGCCACCATCATTACGCGAGATGAGGACACGCGTATCGTGGCCATTAACAAAAATGCCACCTGTAAATTTCCCATCTGCACCAGTAAAGAAATTATCACCTCCATTCATCCAGTCACGCCATTTCCTGTTAGGCCATGTAGTAATATCACCGGCACCAGTCCCACAAGGCGCAGAAGCCCCACTCGAACCTTGATTGATTATGACAAGAGCAGTTTCGTTATAATAATTCCTTTCATAAATGAACCATTGCCCACTTGCATAACGCACGTTGACTCCGATTTTTCCACTCCTCAAACCTGGGAAGGAACGTTTTCCAGAAAGGAGACGTTTCGTAAAATTATACTGAATAAAATTATAGCCTCCCCACTCCGGTGTAACAAGAGGATTGATTCCCCACATCAAGTCTATGCAGGGAGAATTATCCAAATCATTGTCGATACGCCATCCATCCATGCCCATCTCTGTTCCATAGAAAAGTGATGTGGGTTCATGCCAAGTGATACTGAATCCCAAAGCCTGCCGTAGCTTCCAGGAATCCCCACCACACTGACGAAGCGCACGATCCTTGTCATGGTTATCAAGAAAAGAAATCATAATAGGATTGTTTCCGTAGCTATTCTCATTTGCTTGGATACCCGACCAAAAGGAACCTGAATCCGTATTATTCTGGAAAGCCCAACCGTTGATTCCAGGACCGCCATAAAATGCGAGGGGAAAATCAAAACAACCATCAAGCTCATTTCCATCCCAGGTATAAGTCGATATCTTATAAGCACCATCAAATATCTCTCCAAAAATATACCTGTCTGGAAAACTGGATTTGAGACGTTTCCTCACATATTGCCAATACTGATGTCCATGATCAAGAGGGTTTCCATCAAACTTGGCATAATCCATCCTGAATCCGCGCACACCTTTTGCGGACCAATGTGTTGTCGTATCAGAGAAAAACTGTTGCACTTCTGCCATACCAACAGTCCACTCTGGCCACCCCCCCCAAGGAGACTGATAAAGTTTAGACCAGTTCGGATTGTTGTCTGCTACTGGACCTCCCCCTATAGCAGTCCCAGGCCAATCGATGATCAGATCAATTCCGTTCGCTTTCAAAGTAGATATGAATTCCCTGAACTCAGCCTCACTCCCAAAATGACTATCCACTTTCCACCAGTCATAAGGGTTGTACCCTGCAGAACCAGCTTCACCAAAAGCCATAGGAGGAGCGACGTAGATTGTATTTATGTTGAGAGAGCGCAGGTAATCAAGATTATCCAGGATTCCCTTAAGATCACCACCTTTCCTGGTTGTTCCACCAATCACATCATTCGCAGGATCACCGTTATAAAACCGATCAATGAACATGAAGTAAATAATGGAATTCTGGATCCATCCTGCTGAACCTGCACCAGCTGTGACATAAGTTGGCAGAGTGCTCTGGCTTACAGGTTGACCATAGAAAGAGATCACATTTCCCAAAGAATCAAAACTACAGGAAAGGTAATAATCCAATATCTGATCACTGATAGAGTTCCACGTTGCCAAGTCTCCAGTATTGGATGAAACCGTTTCAAGGGCATCAGGAGTAAAATCCCCATCAATTGAGGCTACGCTTCCTAAGTTATTGCTAAAAATAGCAATCGAAAATTTTACGGATGAAGAACTGAATCTTTCTTGACCACCGAGCATAGAAAGGGGAATGGCCGCAACAACACACTGTTCCCCCGCTGTTGTGAAAGAACGTCCTTTTCTCCAATTGTTGAAAGTGTCATCACAGATATCCACATCTTCCTGTCCTGGATAGACTTTGATCAGATATTCCCATGCAGCGTCAGACGACACATTCAAATCAGCACTCGAGATATTACGTCCCTGAAAAACCCTAGTACGTGAATACGAATCATTTTGAAGTGCAATCTGAACAAGTTGATTGCCAGGAGTCCAAGGGAATGCACTTGTAAACTGTAAATAGAGATAAAGATTGTTTGCATCACTCGTTACTTTGAACTTATAGAGATCCATATTTGTCCGTTGGTTACGGACATCACCAAGAGCATCTTGCCAAATTCCCACGCCACTGACAACAGTTCCCACATTGTTACCAGGAGTTGAATTAGACCATTCTGATGAAGGAAGCGCTTCTATATTGATCTTAGAGACATAAATTCCGTCACTGGATTCGCCGTAATCACCGATGATACCCAATTTGTTCATGGCTTTTACTTTGGCATAATATGTGATTCCTCCAGCAAGATTTGAGACCACACTGCGCGTAAGTGAACCATGGATCAGCTTGTCACTGAGGATATCTATACCGTTCGGAGTTGTGCCTACACAAAGGTAATAATTTGACACACCAGAGGCATCAACAGCAGGAGACCATGTGAAAAGAAGATGTCCATCCGCATCTTCAGAACCGCTGTACTTATTCATATTATCAAGATTCAAGGAATCTATAATTTTGCCGCACAGAGGAGAAGATGTATCTGCTTTGAACCTGATGATGGGAGCATCCGGAGAAAGCTGTCCAGAAACATCTCTTGCATAAACACGCCAGTAATAATTTGTAAAAGAATAAGGAAGGTTTTCCGGAATGACAAACTGAGTGGATTTCGTATTTACGTCATAAAGAAGCTCATTGGTCCTGAACCAGAGTTGGAGACGATAACTTGTCACATCCGGTTCAGTAGAACGAGCCCAAGTGAGTGCAGGTGTCAAAGTATTCAATACAGCTCCATCACTGGGTATAAAACCTGAAACAGTTTGAGGAGTTGAATTGGTCATGGTCATTGGCACATCAAACCAGAAGTCTAAGGCATTATCAGAAAGCTCCTCCTGCCATGACGAAACATCTGATATATAGTTGACGAGAGAAGAACCGTTTGAAAAACCGACACTGGCACTATCCAAGGCATCATTACCAATCATATCGATCGAGGAATCTACAAGATCCGCAGACCCGACATAATCTTTGAAAATGGCAACACTTATCCGCGCACGTTTATTTCCTGAAAGCCCCAAAACTGACCGTTGGACTCTGGCTTCACAATATCCGGATTCAGGATAAAGAGACAATTCACCTTCAGTTCCTGCCAAAGCAGTCCAAGTCGTATCAGTGGTTCTTATCATTTCAATAATAGGAGTCCCAATCAATTTGGAGTGAAGAAGCAAATCGAGATGAGAACCCCGCTGTGATGCAGGTCCATAATAGTTAGTCCCTAACGCAAGGGACATCTCATCTCCCACATTAAACTTGGAAGAAGAAACAGTCAAATCTGTATTGATAGTGACAACTGTTCCAAACCGATACGGGAGACTGAGGTCTCTTGTCTTGATAAGAAAATAGAGATATTGGTCATCTGCCTTTATCCTGAACTGTTCCAGGTCATAAACATCAGCATCTGATGGGACTTGGTCACTTCGCACATCCCCCACGGCATCAAACCACACATATTCACCATTTGTAAAGAGGGCTCTGTTAAGCCTGTCAAAGGGATGATCAATCAGTTCAGTCCATGCAGTGAGAAGGACAGAAGCAGCGGACGAATTGACTTTCTCTGAAAAAAGATATCCATCAAAAAGCCTGGCAGAACACACCCATGAATCACCTGGGGAAAGCCCTGTTACAGATGTCTGAAATGGAAGATTTGTAAGTTGGGAATCCAAATTGGTCTGATGGACACCATTCTTATACCATTCAACAAAACAGGAGAGTGGCTGGTTGTCAGAATCAGAAACGAAGGATATATTGGCAAGTAGTAAGCCGTTTGAATAAACGAGGGATGGCGAAAGAATGATGGCTGGTTGAGGTGGAGCAGAATTCCCCACAACAAAAGAAAAAGCGGAAGCCTGCGCAAGATTCAGATTGCTGTATGATGTGGAAACAAGATCGTTTCCAGCCAAATACGTCGTCATCCCATTTCTTGTAAGTTTAGAAAGGTATTTTACTGTTTTTCCAGAAGGGAAAGGTCCGATGGTGGCTTTCAGATAGATGTCATTCGCTGAACGTAGAAACTCCTCAAAACCAAGAACTGTTGAAGTTGCCCAGTTATTCGTAGTAAAAAAGAATTCCGCAGAGTCATACCCATCATGCGGATACACCCCAACCAAGATATCAATCCTATCACTACTTGCAGGAGAAAGAGGAGAACGCATTGTTCCCATTCCAACGACCTCCTCCTGTTCAGGGATATGACGGGCAGCAATGGGAGCATACTGTATCTTATAGAGAATCCTGGCATTTATGACTGATGCAGACGAACCGAAATCATTACAAGCTGAAGCATCAAAGGGAAGTGATGCGGATATTCCAAGGACATCCTCACTAGGCCTGAAGTACCTGAAAAATGAGACCTTATCTCCAAAATCAACATCAAGCGTGTCGAGAGGAATCCTGAATTCTGCCCAACTGTTTGTGATAAACTTATAGTCACTGCCTTCAACAAGAGAAGATTCTATCAACGAAGAGGTTGAATTATCCCAATCATAAGTGATGAACTTTCCAAAGCTGGAGACTCCGGATTTCAACCACCCTTCTGCCCAGAAATTGGGTTTAAGAGTCCAGGCGACTGTAGTTCCATTATTAGCGATAAAAGGATCTGACGTGATCCCAGTAGGCAAAGCTTTTGATTCAAAGATGAAACCAAAATGGGAAGACTTGTCATAACCCGTGGCGCTCTCATTGGAATAATCTTCCCCCATTGTAAAACCCAGATAGAGATAATCTGGATCATTGGAAAGATAAATATCCTTGCTGAAGTCACGTGGCTGTTTGAAGGCAGAGGCAACGGCATAAGAATTGCTTCCCCATGCGGTCTCCTTTATACCATCAATGAATGGAGTGAAAGGAGCTGTTGTTGGGAGAGGAATCTGTTGAGTTGCTATTGTTGAAAAATGCCAGACAGGAGCATTTGGAGTCAGTTCGCCTGCACGGGTTCTTGCACGAACTCTCCAGAAATAATCCATCCCGTCAGGGAGACTTGAAGGGATAGCATAATTTGTATTTGTCACATTCACACGATAAAGGACGGAATTGCTGAGGTCAGCTGTGGTACTCAATTCTAATAAATACCCAGTGAGAGGATTTGTCACACCATCTGCATTATTCCACATTAAAACAGGCTGAAGGCCTATGGAAGGAGCATCATTTGTTGGATATACCGGTCCTACAACGGGAGCAGGATAAGAATGAATATACCCAGAAGGATCAAGATTCAGCTCAACCCAAAAATCGATAGCACCATCAGAGATTTCCTCTACCCATTTACTCAAATTATTTCCGGGATCGTTTGTTCCATAAGGGGGAATCGAGATGGCATCAACAGCATCACAAAGGAAATAATCATAAGTAGAGTCTCCACTATTAGCATAAGTGGAAGGCACAGAATTTTTCAAAAAGACAAATTGAAAACGGGCTTTCTTTGTTCCAACCAAGCCCACATCAGACCTGGCAATCTTGAACTCAATCATTCCAGTAGTTGGATTGATGTAACTGGGGGTTGACCCATAAGTCGGAGGAGCGTACCAGGCATTGCCTGTGTTCGTAAAGAGTTCAATCTGGGTTGTTCCAACACCAGCATCATGAAGTATCACATTGAAATGCGGATAATGGCTCTCCGCACTCACTCGCCCATATTTTCCACCAATCAGGATATCAGAATCATCTGCAATCCAATTCATACCTGGGGTAGACGAAGAGTTTTGTGTCCTGATTGTAACTGCCACATAAGGTTTTGTCACGTCATTTATGGAGGCATACTTGAAAAGAAAATAGATGTCATTACTGTCAAAAGTGACCCTGGCCTCTTCGCAATTATAGTTTCCAAGATTCCCGGAATCTGCATCTGTCCTTTGCGCACCAGTTTTGTTTACCCAGATCCATTCATTGGACGAGACTCTTCCCATGTTCACATGACCTGCAGAACTTCCTTTCCAATCATCAGCCTGCCCGTCAATCGTCTTAAAAAGTTTTTTCGTTGTAAAACTGGATACCATGCTCCAGACTCCCACCTGCCCATGAATGTCATAAGGCCGTACACGCCAGTAGAGTTTGGTATTATAGGGCAAAGTTGCCGATGTCTTCCTGTTTGTACCACTGCAACTCACATATTCCAGCGAAGTTGAGAAATTACTGCTCGCACTGAGTTGAAAAAGGTAGAATGGAACTTCATCAGAATCCGCATCAGTTGCAGAATTCCATGAGAAAACAGGAGATTCATCAGAGACTCTGATATCAACCGGAGAAACAGCAGAACTAGCAACAGGAGCATTTAGATTAGGATCAACTCCCCCAGCAGGATTAAATGAGACATCAAACCAAAAATCAAGCATCTGGTCAGAAACTTCACTCCAAGTCTCTCCAGGCATGGGAGAGATCACGTCCAATGCGCCAGTCAGATATTTACCAGCCACAAAACCGTTTGAATCCTGCGCAACCATAATGCTGAACCTATAATTTTTCCCATTTGTCAAACCAAGCGAAGACCAAGCAATCGCACCTTCAATACAATTCAAAGATGCATTTTGAGCTTTAGATCCTGCAACTGTTGAAGTCCAGCTTGTTGTATAAAAACGCATGGATGAGAAAGGCATTATCACTTCCTTCTCCCATCTTGCATTGGAAGAGGCTTTCAGACTTGCCAAATCACCAAACCATTCCTGTCCAGACAGATTCACTTTGTCTGAATCTATTCCAATACCGATGTAGGGATATCCATTAGTCAGATCCCTAAATTTCGCCAAGAAATAGATATAAGCTGTATCTGAAGTCATCCTGAATTCTTCAAGTTCATACGCATTCGTATTCCCACCAAGACTGACCGTGTATCTCCTGTCAGCAGCGGCGTCTTTCCAGATAAATTCCGAGGAAGAGATGACAGAACTATTTGTGATCCCCAAAGCAGTCCCAACCCAATCAGACGGGTTCCCGTCAATAGTTCGAATCCCGACTGTATTGTAGGAATAGTTCAAACCACTGTTATTATTCAGCCTCAGTGTCATCAGGTCAGGATAGAGATCCAAATCATTGTTCAAAGCCCAATTGGTTGTTGTAGTAAGAAGATAATAATTGACAGTGCCTATCTTATTAAGCGCTGGGATCGAACAAGTATATATGGTTGAATTACTCATGCTGGCGAGTTTAAAAACATCGCTTGTCCAGGAATTGGTTGTGTAGCGGACGTATATGCGCTCTTCTGACGATTTGGAATTACTTAAAACCACACGAACTCGGACGGGGGATGCCATGCTTACAGATCCGCTTGAATTATCAGTCACTGCAAGTATCTTGACGGGGAAGGCTGTGGTTCGAAGGACTACAGCTGAAGAATCCGCATATCCATAATTTGCTGATGATTGCTTCATACGAATCGTATAGTAATTTCCACTTATCGCATTTCCACTTATCGTATTATCGCTTCCCCCACTTGTAACCCACTGCAACGTCAAAACAGAATTCAAAGGATGACTGACCGCATTGACCCATTTATTGTTATAAGACGAATTTTCAAGCAACCACTGGTCAGCGTTACTGTTGGCAAGCACAGTACAGTTGAAATAAACAGCCCCACCTAGACTTTCAGTATTCATTTGATAAGTTGCCCACCCTTCAAATTCCACATGTAACCAGAGTCCGTCAGAGGCAAGATCCGCAGATACCAACGGAACAAGAAAAAAAATTATTCCCATTATATTCAATATCCAAGCTCTTATCTTTAACAATAAAGAACCCTGTTTCTTAAAACATCCTATTAGATTCATCATCAGAACACCATCCCAAAACTTAACTTGTGGTCAAGAACAAAACCATCCAATCCGGAAATATTGTGGCTAACTGCATAGTCAATACTGAAAATTTCCATGAAAGAATATCCAAGCCCCATTCCAATAGACAACAGATTTGCACCAGCACGCAATTTGACTCCCTTGTATTCAAACTCAACACCACCTTTGATATTGGCAAATCCAGGAACATAATCAAAATCAACCAATAACATCAGTCCAAACTCTTTTTTACTTCCAAACTGGAATGGATACAAGACCCCTCCCATGACACGGCGGTGAGCCATATCCTCATAAGCTATTCCCATATCACTTGAAACAAAATCCTGAATGGACAATCCAAAACCTATTCCTTCTTTCAAAAACAGTTGCAAACCGAAATCTGCGGAGAACCCTGAAAATTTCGAGTTCACTTCCTGGAAATATTGTTCTGTGTACTGCTCTGGCGAGAAATTCCCAAACAGATACTTTCCTGTAATTCCATAAGACAATCTCATGCCTTGCTCCTTCGGCAATGGCAAAAAACCTGAAAAGGAGACCCCTAACCTTGAGTAGCTGGCAAGTCCTGTAAAGGAGAGGGAGGCAAAACTGATTCCCAACCCACCTACACCCGAAGCTGGCGTTATGAATGATGCACTCCATGACTTCATATCGACAGGGAAATACCCGTCAGCACTTGTCAAATCCTGATTATTTTCCATGCCTGTCATCAGAAGGTTATAGTCAATTGAAACATGGCTCCTCTCAATTCCAGCAAAACCTGCGGGATTGGAAAAGAGAACTTGTGGCGTGTTAAAAAGACAGACAGACGCATCACCCATCCCCGCCTGGAGCGCATTCATCCCAAAAGATGCAGTGAAGGCATGGGAAATCCGCGCAGGTAATACAGCAAAAAATATCAAAACCAGAATAAGACTAAAAAAACTTCTCATTTTCACTCCACAATCACCAAGGAATTATCATCAGGATCATTGGCATTCTCACCATTTGGATCCTTCTCCCACTTCTGTCCATCAATCACAAACTTATACTTGTAACGTCCTGGTTCAAGTTTGACAACAGCACTCCAGACACCTTCATCAGTTTTCTGAAGATTCACCGCATTCTCATGGTTGCCAGATGCCCAGGAGTTGAAATCCCCTGCAACATTCACCTGCTGTGCGGAGGGTGCAAAATATTGGAACGTCACTCCTTCTGCTGTCTGTGTGGGACCCGAAAGTCTTGGCTTGATGATCTGCAAGGCACTGCACCCAACCAGAAAAAACATTGCACCGAAGAAGCCTAACAGGACTATATGCGCTTTTTTTTGTATCATCAGAATTTGAACCTCCCGCTCAGGGTGATATAATGTGATGTGGAGAGCTGCCTTTCCGCATTAAATAGATTCTCTCTCTTGCTGACATTTTTTCCAAATGCATAAGCCTGCTGCAACATAAAATCGAATCCTATCGAGTTATCAATATCAAGCCGGGGTGAAAGTCCATATTCAAACGAGAACTGGAGGTCTCTTGAAACAGAATACGTGATGGCTCCAAAAACATTGATGAAAAAATCCTGAAAACACTCCCCGCTGGGTTTCTCAGTGAACAGATAATATTTGGACCTACCTCTCAATTCCAGTCCCAACTTGTCAACCGGATTCCACACAGCTCCCAACCTTGCAAGAAATGTCGAGACATCCATTTGTTCTGCAATAAAGGAAACAAACTGAAAATCAGGGATTATCGAGAACGCTCCGACTGTGACAGTCGAATCAAGCCTTGCACCGATCTCCTGCTTTGTTTCTGGAACCGAGAAAAGTCCTGCTAATGAATAACTGTCAAGCAATGCAGCCCAGTTCCCTTCCTTCGCCTTATTGAACCAACCGGACATAATGAGAGTCAACAGGCTGTTCTCTACAGAGAGATTTATCCTGATATGATCCAATTCATATTTCTTTGTGATAATATCCGGTTTCCCCGCTGTGGGAATATACTCATCAGCCTCCCCTTTGTTAAGACCATACCTGATTTCAAGCATCAATGATTTTATAGGGATCAATTGCAAGCCAGCATGAAGGGCCAGTTCCGACATTGGGGACTCATTGAGATATCCGTTCGTACTAACGAATTTTGCAAAATAGCCACCAGTCTTCATCTGATATGAACCTTCAGCAAAAATCGATATCTTCTCCCAGAGATTGAAACCAATATCTGAAGCAATCAAACCGTCCCAATCCCTCCCTTCAGGTTTGAAAAAAGAGTTCGTATCAAACTGGTACCATTTTTCATCAGGAAGTTGAGCCCATCCTGAACTGTTCACATCTGGCAAGGAGAAATCATATTGTTTATAGATTCCTGAAACACCGATTTTGAAGATCGAAAACTCCAGCAGAGTTCTTTCCACAACCTGATAAAGGAGACGTTTATCTACAGTAGATCCCGCAATGATGGTATCCTGGTTCAACGGGGCAACAAGCGCAGAGAAAAGCAATCCATAATGATTCCTACCCCATTTCGAATCCTCACTTCCACCTTTTTGATAGAAAGAAATGGGAGGGTTGAAATTTCCAGATTCTGCATCCAGGATTCGCATAG
The DNA here is from genome assembly GCA_020722765.1 of Brevinema andersonii. Taxonomy (GTDB): domain Bacteria; phylum Spirochaetota; class DYKD01; order DYKD01; family DYKD01; genus DYKD01. The sequence goes on from DYKD01000028.1 coordinate 25,811, forward strand.
GGTCATCAAGGTCAAAAAAACGGTCTTTCACAAAAAGTGACATCCCCACATCTGGGCCCTGATAACGCAAGTTGATTTTATCAAGGAAGATGAGAGACTTGTCCACATCGGAATCATAAAGGAACGATGCAGAACCCCAAAAGAGGTCATTTGCATTGAACACAAGTCCAGGAGAGAATATATACCTATATGTATCAACATGGATGGAATCATAGTTGTTCTCATTTGATTGTTTTTCAACTACAAACCTTCCATATGAAAGAGCACTCCCATCAACATAAAAGGAGCTGGATAAAAGGTCTCCGTTCAAGAACATGCAAAGAAAAAAAAGGATGTGCCTTGCAAAGGTCTTTTTCAAAACAACGCCTCGCTCTTCAAAGTGATGAAATATCTTTCTGAGAAGGATTTCTCAGCATTCATGAAAAATGGCCAATTGCCATCAAGCTCTGAATTCAAGGAATAATTGAAACCCGAAAGGAGGTCCTTGTCGTTTTCAGGGACAAGTCCAGCGCCCAGATAAACCATGAATCCGCTGCCGTTATCCCATTTCATTCCTATATGAGGATTGATAAAAAACGCCCTGTACGTTACATAACTATCTTCAGTGAGAAAAGCAGCAAGATCATAACTCTTAAAGCGGAGACCGCAAGAAAGGGAAAAGTTCTTAGGAAGAGCCATCTCCAGAACACCTTTGGCCATAAGGGTCTGGTTGTACCAGTTTTTTCCTATACCAAAATAGATGTCTTTCATTGAGTAACCACTATAAGTAAAATCACTTTTCACCTTGAGACTAGGACCAAATCTAAACTGGAAAAGCTCAGTGAACATGACATAAGAATCACATCCTGGTAGAGATCTTCCAACAAATTCATAACTATCAAAAGGGACAGAATAGTCGTATGCGTTGGCTCTTTTGTCATTCACGATATATTCCATCCTGGTGGAAGACTCCACTTTCCCAGTCCTGATCCGCGCGGTCAGCATGAGATCCAATGATGAAGGTTTGATATCTTTTACGCTTTCCTCCTGGAAAACCAAGGAATCTGAAACCATCTTGAGCTCTGCCTGAACTCGTCTTGTGGGATCGAACCTGAACCCGACACCAAGCTCGCTTCCCTGGAATCCACCTTCATAGAAAGAACGGTACTTGTCATATTTTGTCCCGTCATTTGAAAAATTCAACGGAAGATCATATCCGTCACTTTGGAGTGTACGCGCAAAAAATCCACCCTCTTTTTTCTTGGAAAGGAATTCAAACGAAAGAAGTGATTTCTCAGAAAACCTGATTCGCATCTCTGCACCTAACCTACGAAGCGTATACGCCGCGCCTTCACTTACAAACGAGGTTGAATCAATCTGGTACTTCCCTGCACTATCCTTATAACTGAACCAGCCAGAGACATCAGGATTGGGATACTCATTCCAGTCATACTTTCCCCTCTCCATAAGAAGAAGGGCTTTCAACTGCACTGGTCCAAAAACTTTTCCTGCAGAGAATGCGCTCACATCAAAGTTATCAAACAGAGGTCGCATGTAGAGGGCTTCTGCATCAATGAAATGAAGTTTAAGCTTACCGGAAATACCACGATAATTCAATCCTATTTTTGTCTCATCCTTCTTATCGGCCGTCATTGGAAAAAGCGGATCAAACAAGCCAACCCCTGAGGTGAAAGTGTAACGTCCCAAAGTCCTGTTGAAATCCTGCTGTATCATGACATTATCATTGTTGAAAACCTGCAAATCAAGGAAAACCGCTTTTAAGATCAAAGATGACTTCCAGAAAAAAGGTGTGACTTCCACAGGATATCTGACCAGAAAAGATGTTGTCAATAAGGCCTTCTCATTCACTTTGAGCCTGGGATTGAGCTGGACAATATGCCTATTTTCAAGCAATGAATTCCGATTCCCGTCAAAGGCAGGAACCAAGACTGAACTGTATCTTCCTTCCAATGAGATTTTTCCATTCCCTTTCAGGTTGGCAGTATGCACAAAGTCAGAAGTGAACCCTTCACCACCTGAAAGGTGCAACTTCCCATCTTTATATTCAACTGTAAAAGAGAGATTCGATTCAGGCAACCAAGTTTCCCCATCAACTACAATCTTATACTCATAGGCACCTGGTCCAAGTTCAAGTGACGTTTGCCAGACACCCATCTCGTCCTTCTGGAATGGAAGTTCATCCTTGTTCCAATTATTAAATGAACCAGCAAGGGAAACACTCTGTGCTGCAGTGTGCTCGACAGTGAATCGGATTTTCCCGGAGTCAAGCAATTCAAGCGGAAAGTGAGTCACTGTTGCAAAAAGAGTGTGAGCAAGAAAAAATAATATGACAAGAAAGAAACGCATCATCAGAACCCTACCCTAACGTACATGTGGAACTTTTCCGCCATTGCATAATCAGAATCAATGAAACTACCACCATTCACAAGACCATAATTGACAAAATCAGGATTGCCATATTCAAAATAGGCATCAACACCATCTCCAAAGCGATACTGTAACTGTGACCAGAATGTCTGTCTCGCCCTATATCCTTCATCCACAACCAATATCCTATTCAGGCTTTTCAACCTTGATGTGATGTTGATGGAGAACTCGGCTCCAAAAACATCCTTCTTATACTCGGTCTGCAGGTTCATAGCTTTGTATTGGAGCTTTACATAAGCAGTCTTGTTATGCATCTCCACTTCGAAGAAAAGATGCTTCCATGAATCGTCCTGTACGGGAACAAATTTCGTAGCCCCATCCAACAGAATCACTTCAATCTGATCAGAATTGTAAAGATGGGTATTCTGGAAATAGGTCTTGAAATTGAAATCATGGATAAATTCCACATACATCTCGAAATAATCGTAACTCTGTGAATACGGATCATTCTGTTTCCAATAGGCATCCCTGTCATAAGTGAAAGTGACAGCACGGTTAGGCAAGAGATATTTAGCCTCAACAAAGTAACCTTTCTGGTCAAACCGCCTATATTCATCAAAATCTTTTGACAAGTAGGCTCTGAAGTCCTCAGAAACATCACGATAAGATCCGATAAGATTCACACTTCCGATTGGCAAACCCATCCTGTTAAAATTGAAATTCCTGCGGAGTTCAGCTTTCCATGAGAACGTCTCATCATTCAAACTTGTGTCAGATGGAGTGGAACTCCTTGCAGCTTCTACAGTCAGATACGTGCGCATGAAGTCGAAAGAAAGATCAGACGCATAGACGAGATTATAATTATCATCACCACCAGGCCAAGTCTTGAAAGTACCAGTCGCTCCGAGAGACAGCATCTCTGGAATCACATTCTTATAAATACGTCCACCAAGCGCATGGATATCATTCCTGTACATGTAACCCTGGAAAAGTTTCAACCACAGGCCTTTTGCAAGAGACCCGGACTCAAATACAAATCCTGCTGAATGGGATGAATCCGTATTCCAATCGTAATCCCATTTGTCCTTGTCGTTGTTACCAAGATAGAAGAGCGGATCTCCCAGCCAGAAACGTGTCTGTTTCATAAAAAGATATATGTCTGCCTTTTTCTCAACATTCATCCTAACATGGGATTCACCCAAGAGGAAAAGCTGATACTTTGAGGAAAGTGATCCCTCATAAACAGACTTGTCCAGATTCCCATATCCTTTTGAATACACCTCGAACTGATGGAAAGGATTGGAAAAGAGCCTCAACTCCACACGTGTCCAGGGATAGTCCAGTTTCCATTCATATTCACCCTGCTTGTTGAGATCCAAGGAAGTTTCAAACGCACCATTGACGTAGGTTTCAGCAAAAAGCGGTAACGCAAAGAGAAAAGCCATCACCAGAATGTTGTTTCTTATGGTTTTCAACATGATCTTCCTAATACCTGAACGTCAAATCAATCTGATAGAGGTTTCCAAGCTGCGGATGAGCCTGCAAGCCTGCATCCAATTCAAAATAGGCTAGTGACAAGCCTGCACCCAGACTCAAACGGAGATTCTCATCAAGACCGGCACGGATACAGACAACATCATAAAAGACTGAATCCACTCCCAAACGTAATCCTGGAACAGCCTCAGAACTAAAAATAATTTCAGAGAGGAGAGTCAAGCTTTTCAAAGGGACAAACCCGAATCCCAAGTTGAATTTCCTGTCATCCGAAAGGACAGCTGAATCGAGCTTATGTGATAGTCGGGAATTATTCAACGAATGCGCTACAAAAGCTACATAGAATTTTTCGAGCGGGAAAAAGGAGACTCCCCCATCAATTTCCAGAGAACCTATGTCACTTTGATATGAAGACGATTCTGTTGCTGGAAATTGGACAGACCTGACCAAATAATGTCCGGCCATGCCTACAGAAATGAATTCATTGAATTTGAAGGAACTCCCCACAGAAAAAGTCATATCCTGAAAAAGCGAAGCAGCCTTCAACAGTTGGAATCCTCCCGCAACCGCTACGGGACCAATGGGGAATACCAACACAGAACGCCCCTGATAAAAACCATCAATTGAATAAAGAGGAACGTATGCTAGCAGGAGGGACCGCTTTCCTGTCGTACTTAACATGGCAGGATTGTTGACAAGGGAATTGGGATCATCCATGGAAACTGAACCTATACCTGCTGTTGCAAGTGTTTTTGATCCCTGACTGATTTGAGCAGAAACTAGATTTGGAAATACAAAGGCAAATAACAGACATAGACTTATCAGTTTCATGACCATCATCTCACCAGATAAACAGGTATTTTTCTTACAACTTTCACGCCCGACTCCCTGGCAGCAACCCTGACAAGATATGGACCTGCAGGCTGCCATTTGCCAGCATCATCACGTCCATCCCAAAAGAAGGACTGTTCACCAGATGTGAGCGGAATCTCCTCCTGGATTTTCTTAACCTCTTTCCCATCCAGACTGAATACAGTGCATTCTACTTTCGCATTTTTTGAAAGGGAAAAAGAAAACTCAGTCTGGTCATGTATTCCGTCATTGTCCGGTGAAAAAGCTTTAGGAACGGCCTCCAGCCCAATGATACCTAACTCCTGATATTTCAAAGCTGTTGTATTGACTGCTACAGTCGTCGCGTCCTTGACACTCACACCCAAATCAGGGATGCCATCACCATTCGAATCAAGCTTGATTTTCAAATAATTGTCGATTTCCACAGTTTCAGACACATCCGCTGAAAGGGATTCTGTTGTATCAGGAGCCGCATCCGGTGAGGATGTATTGTCTCCACCAGTAATGAGACAACTCAGTTTCAGCTCCGTATTTGTCTTAACTCCATAATCTCCCAAGCCATACAGGACTTTCCAAGGAATGCGCGCTTCCATGCCACCACGCACAGTCCCATAAAATGATGCTTTCGCTTCAATCTCACCCGTCTTCTCCACATCTGAAGATGTCCCTTGGATATACCAAAACTGTGGTTGTGTGTTGTTATCCATTCCAGCAAGGAAAAAATCCGGAGCCATCCCCACAAAAGACAATTTACGTTTCCATGCGGGTAGCGTGGAAACACTGGATGCCCCCACTCCCCGTCCTGTATCAATATAAAGGATGACAGAATTATTGGCACAAGCCGCTTCGACAGACAGATACAGATTCAAGCTATCCCATGTCACCTTGATTCGCGACACATCATTCCCAGAACCCCAGGCAGAATCGTTATCCTGTTCGTAAAAAAAACCTGACAATTCAGGAGAGAGAAGAATCTGGTCTGTTTCCATATTGAAGTCAGATGTACTCCCATCAATGATGATCTGCCCTGATTTGCTTGCAGATGTGTTGGAAAAAAGAAGATCCCCAGAAAAAAGCAGGGTTATGACAAGAAAAAAAGGGAAGAACTTCATTTTGTTTTTTTCCTTCCAGCATCCGTATTTGACTTCATGGCTTGTAAAAACATCTTCCGTACATTCCGATGGTCTTCAAATATCCTGTCTTCAGGAAGTTCCTGGACATTCAACCTTTTCTTCAGACTAAGTATATAGATATCGTGAGCAATGTGTTCATAAGCAATACTTACAAGCAACGGATTTTTTGTCCATAGCGTCCTATACAGGATCTCATTCTTGTCACTCTGTACCAATACAGTCTCCAGATGGTCAGCCACAACAATCAAACGCCTATGTGTCCAACCTGCCTGGATCTTTCCTTCATCCAAACCATAACTGTGGATTTCACAATTGTCCAGTGGAATCTGACCAAAGGAAAAAATTCTTATCTGGACTTTTCTTTTGATTGCAGCTCCCAGCTCATCCTGAAATTCTCTTATCTCCTGCCATCCACCGGAAATGAAAATCTCTTTCTTGGATTCACGAACAAGATGTCTGATCTTTTCCAAGGTATCCTTATAGGAAGTGATTCCAACAAAATGGTCTTCCACTTCAGGATGAACGATAAGACTTGCCGCTGATTCTTCAATTTTTGAGATCGATGCCTCCATCCCTTTCCTGAAGTTCGAAAGGAAGATGGTCAGTTTCTCAGGCACATACTTCTTTACTTTACCGTCCATGACTTCATAGATGGCTTTCCGCTCAAGCAATTTATCCAATACCTGATAGACTGAAGCCCTCTGAATTCTGGTCGCTTTTCCTATCTCATACCCTGTCATAATCCCATGTGTGAGCAAAGAGACATAGACACGGGCTTCATTTGCCGTGAAACCAACATCTTGAAGGTAGGAAGCTATATTCATCAAAAAAATCCTTTAAGTAGTTACATTTGATACTACTAAAATAATCAAAAAAAGATAGAAGTCAAGTGAAAACGTAAAAAATTTACTTGTATAACACTGCTATCGAATATCCTGCCATTTTCATCTTTCCAGAGACTTTCCTCAATGTCTCTTCACCTGCTTTCTCCCCATCTACCACCTGGTTCCACACACCTGAAGGAATTTGAACCTGCGTCCCAAACGCTGAAGGATTATAGACCACAAGAATCCTTTTCCATGTATCACCAACCGCACCTCCATCAAGGGTGAAGATGCCCAACTGTTGCTGATTAGGGATGAATACGAGGTTTTTCCTTATCAGATCCGCTTTCCCCATCCTGAAAGCGACATGATTCTTCCGCAACTTGACCAAGCCACTCATATATTGATGCACATCTAAGAATCTCTTTTTTCTCTCCCAATCGAACTTGTTTATATCATCACCGAGATTGTATGAGTTATGCTCGCCTTTCTTGGTCCTACAAAAATCACAACCACCATGTAGAAAAGTCGCACCCTGCGAAGTAAGTATGATCCCATGAGCGAATTTCTGCATTGCCTTTTTCTGTACATTTGAAACAAACAGAAGAGTATGTTCAATCTTGTCCCAGAACGTCCTGTTATCATGTGCAGAGACATAGTTGACACATTCAGAAGGCTCATCAGCAAAATCATGGATTATCCCATCATACGCTATTGCACCAACAACACCTTTCTTCACATCCTCCACTTTTTGTTTATCTCCCAAAGCGTATCCTTTCTGTTTTCCATCAGTATCTCCACGTACTGCATTACGGATATGATCATTAAAGACAGCCATCCGCAATCCACGCTGCGTTCCTTTACTGAAGTGTGTTGGTCCTCCCCCTGTCCAAGGCTCCCCATAAAGAGTCATGTCAGGACGTATGGGAAGTAATCGCGATTCGATCTCCTGGATCGTTTCTTTATGGTACATCCCTAAAAGATCAAACCTGAATCCATCAATATGGTATTCCCGTGTCCAGTACTCCAAGGAATCGACAATATACTTCCGCACCATAGGACGCTCATCGGCAACAGCGTTACCACAGCCAGAATCATTCATGAGTTGGCCATCAACAGTAGAGCGAAAGTAGCACCATGGCACAGCCTGATCAAAAGGAGAGGAATCAAAGGACGTGCTCGTATGATTATAGACCACATCCAAAATCACGCGGATGCCCGCCTTGTGAAGTTCATTAACAAGAACTTTCAACTCTCGGATTGGCGATGTGGGATCATCTTGATCGGTCGCATATTGCATCTCTGGTACATTGAACAGAGCAGTCCAATATCCCCAATTATATTCATCCAAGGATGCAGAAAAATCCTGTACAGGAAGAAGATGCACCGCTGTCACACCCAGATCCAGAAGATGCTGGATGCCAGTGCTGACATCACCTACTCCCTTCTGAGCCAAACCGAGATATTTCCCTCTGAACTTTTCAGGACATGAAGGATCTGCGATGGAATAGTCACGCACATGGACTTCGTAAATCACCTCATCACATTGGTTCTTGATTTTGGGAAGCGGATCAGCTTCCCATCCTGTTGGATTCGTCTTCTTAAGATCCACAATCACGGATTTGGAGCTGTCACTGGTTGCGGCATAACAATAGATATCGGGGACGGTTCTCTCTTTC
>DYKD01000370.1 GCA_020722765.1 Brevinema andersonii
ATCCCTTTTTCATTTTAATTTCCCCTTTCCTACTGCGCCGGCGCTGGAGGAGTTCATGGTAAAGGCGTTTCTCATCTTTTTTGCTTTTTCTTACTCTTTATTACAAACCACATAAGAAGGAAGATAGCCAAGGAAAAACTAAAGCATGATAATCCCCCAAATAGATTACCACGATTCTTATAAAGTTGGGAATAATCTACGGGGGGTCCCCCTCCTGCCCACCAATTAAAAAAGGCAAGATTCCCCAACCAAAGTCCTATAAAAAAAAGAATCCCTATTAAAATAAAGCAGAGAGTTTTTTTGACATTAGCATTCATTAGAGCACTCCTGTTCTTAATAAGGTCCCGGCCAATGGGGGGAACTTGGGGGAATTGGGCTGGGCAAATTCAATGTTGTTCTACACTTTGAAATAATACCATTTACTACACTATTGCATTGGTTCCAAGGATACCACCTTCCAGTATTTTTTCCTATGACCAATTGTTTGTCAACGCATCCTTCGTCTACACATTGAATTTCTTTACAGTCTGCCCCTAAAGATTGTCCCGAATGATCAGTCAACTTGGTACTGGTTCCTATAGGGCTCATAGGCAATGCCCTTTCTCTGGCAGGGCCCATTCCGACTTCCTTAGAATTGGTTTTGAGCCAGCAGTGCTTAAACCCCAGCATTTTGAAAAGAAAATGGATTATTGGATTTATTTGCACATCTCTGCAACAGCGAAAAACTTTTAGCCCCATCGGATCAAGATTAGCGATGCTATTCGAAGAGGCATAAGAATATCCGGTTAGCAGCCGTAGGCTATTTGCCCAAATGAGTACATCAACAGGCATATCTGCGGGCAGGTTGAAAGAACCTGTATTTTTGTAGAGCGGTTCCACCTCCCAGTACCTCCCTGTCCTTGCGTCATAATCCCTGAACCAATTCTGCGCCAGCCCCGTCTCTCCATCGTAATACTGGCCGGGGAAACGAAGGTTGTTTGAAATTGTCCCTACTGTTAAAGCGTAGA
>DYKD01000371.1 GCA_020722765.1 Brevinema andersonii
CGTTTTGTGGATGAAGTTATATACTATTCAAAAGGAGTATCATGCTTTCGGAGATCTAAACTTTTGCGATTTTTCCCAAAAAAACTTATTTCCGTTCGACAAAAAAATATAATCGGTTGCTTATGTTCCCGATAACAGAAATCCCTCCGGTCGTTTCAGGTGTATCTTCTTTCTTTTCTGCTTTGTTCAATAAACAGCAGTTGAAACACTTCCGCGAATATGAAACAGGTCTTATCGTCTCATCAAACAAAACCATACAAGCCATAAATAGCCTGTTCCTTGAGGGCAATGACCAAAGCTCATTAAACAAGTTTCTTACACAGTCGGACTGGGATGAGGAGGAGCTTAACAACAAGCGCCTTGAGCTTCTCCAGACAAAGGAGAAGACTCGGTGGAAGCATTACGGAATCATCGCTATAGATGACACGATAGCCCACAAGACAGGAAAGGATATGGAAGGTGCTGACTGGTTCTATGACCATTCGTCAGGGAAGAATGTTCTTGGGCATAACATCGTTACGGCCCATTACATAGACAACATGACAGGCTACCCGATAGATTACAGGCTCTATTACAAGGAAGGAAGCGAATTCGCAAACAAAGAGGGTTTCAAAACAAAGATACAGCTTGCACTTGAACTTATTAAGGACTGCATTGACAGGAAAATACCTGTCAATGTCTTTGTTTTTGACAGGTGGTTTCTCTGCACAGAGATTGAAGATTTCCTCAAAGCTCACGGCAAGTCTTATATCTGCCCTTTGAAAGGCAACAGGCTTGCTATGCGGGACGGGATCTATATTCCCGTTAAGGATTTCCTCTGTAAAATTGATGAGAATGATTTCAGGGAAGTTCGCATCGGCAGAAAGAAATTCAGAACATGGACGAAGAGAACGAGGCTTCCAAAGACCGGAAAGGTCAGACTTGTGATAAGCTATGAGCTTGATGAGGAAGGAAAGAAGAAGGATGAGATGCCATCCTTCTTTGTCACTAATTTGCTCGACT
>DYKD01000113.1:0-5000 GCA_020722765.1 Brevinema andersonii
TTTATTTTGGCTTATGGTGTAACCAGGCTATGTTTTTAGGGTCACAACTTAGGTATACTATAAAGAAAGGAGAATATATGCTTACTACTATTCATAAACTTTTTGTAAGTACCATTGTACTTATATCTACCGTATCATATGGTATGGTAGAGCAAATAGAGCTCATTGTTAAAAATAAAAGTAGCTGGAAAATTGAAATTACTTCTCCGGAAAGAAAGATCATTGATCCCGGACAAGAATATACTTTTTTGCGCCTGCCTAAAGCAATCGTATTTAAGGCATACGGCAAAGTTTGGGGATTTATGGCATCAGAATATACCATCAACATTGATGCTACATTACAAGAAAAGCTACACAAATCCGTAGAGACTATCCCATCTGACAATAATATTATTATAACAATCAGCACAGAAGGAATTAGATGGAAGATCGATATAGAAGTAGAACCAAGATATGAAGCAGCATCTCACATTATGGCAGAGATTAAGAAAAACCCTACACCTCTAGCACTGTTTCCACGGTTGCAACCTCACGACCCTGAAAAAATATCTCCGCTGGAAGAAGCCCGCTATATTCTTGAGCTACCACAAACATTTTCACAACAAGATTTGACAATAGCTTACCAAGCATCATTTATTCGTCTCAATGCACTTAAAAATACTTTACCTGCTTATAAAAACCTTATCGATGCAGCAATAAATCTCTTAAATCAAGCAAAGTCTATTTTAGAAAGAAATCTTTCAAAGAGGGTATCTCAACAAGAATTAGATGAATTCCACCATTCGATAATGCAAAACATAAGGTCTTCAGACAAACCAACTTCAAGAGAGCCCGGTCAAGAAGAAAGATTCAGTCAAGAAAAAATATTCAGTCAATTACCCAATGATACTTTTCAGTTACAAGCTCGTAACCTCGGACAAGAATACATTAAGGAATTAAGTCAAAGTGGATATCCATTTAAATTTTCGCAAAACAATATAGATATTGTGCCCTTGTTCAGCAGACCACTATTTGACTCCGGAATAACTTTCCCCAATATTTTACGAGGCGCAGAATTTGAAGGTGGTTACATTGGAGATGAAGAAAAAGGAAGTGAACGCCTAAAGAAACTAACTCAACTATATAAAATACACCTTATGCCAAAAGACGAAGATTTAATAAACGCAGTAAAAAGACTTTTAAACACAATTAAACAAGAACAGGAACTACAAGAAACAATTAGTTATATGAAAATTAAACCTGTACCTGAATCAATTATCATGCAAATGCAAAAAGCTGCTAAAGGTAAACCTTATCCTTATTCAGAATTATGGCGTCTTCCTAAAATCGTTTTATATATTGGTGGCGGTAAAAAACAAGCACAACGTGCTTTAAATAAACTGTATGAACTATTTAAAGACTATGAAGGGCTTGGCCGAGGACCTGCTTTTAATAAAAAAGTAACAAGCTTTATCTTTTTTTCACAAGGGAACAGAGAAGATAAAATCCTGCATCAAGATTACTTCGAACAAGGAGATATGATCTATTTTGTACCCGATATAAATGGGACTCATGAAGACTTTCATCTTATTAACCCAGTTACAGGTAAGCGCGAATAATTAAAGAGATCTAAAAAAAAGACCATAAAAAAAGCCCAAGTCTCGAATTGAGTTTCTTGGGCTTTAATATTTAGCCTGGCGGTACCTACTTTCCCGGGCCGTCACCAGCCAAGTATCATCGGCGCTGTAAGCTTAACTGCCGTATTCGGAATGGGAACGGGTGTTTCCCTACAGCTATACCCACCAGAAATTTTTCATTTCAGGTTTATTCTGAAAAAATTTCAAATCTACTCTCTTGTGAAGAAATATCTGCACATAAGCTACATCAACAGTGTAACAAAATTTTTAAAAACGTGATTAAAACTTTCGACCTATTAGTATTGGTAAGCTTAATACATTACTGTACTTACACACCCAACCTATCAACCTCGTAGTCTTCAAGGGGTCTTATGTAGAGAGAAAACTCTCTACGGGATACCTAGTCTTGGGGCGAGTTTCCCACTTAGATGCTTTCAGCGGTTATCTCTTAGAAACCTAGCTACCCAACGTTGCTCTTGGAGAACAATTGGAACACCAGCGGTTTCCCCATCCCGGTCCTCTCGTACTAGGGACAGCTTCCCTCAAGTATCCTACGCCCACGACGGATAAGGACCGACCTGTCTTACGACGGTCTGAACCCAGCTCGCGTACCACTTTAACTGGCGAACAGCCAGACCCTTGGGACCTTCTTCAGCCCCAGGATGTGATGAGCCGACATCGAGGTGCCAAACCTCCTCGTCGATGTGGACTCTTAGAGGAGATCAGCCTGTTATCCCCGGCGTACCTTTTATCCGTTTAGCAATGGCCCTTCCATATGGAACCACTGGATCACTAAATCCTGCTTTCGCACCTGCTCGACCTGTATGTCTCGCAGTCAAGCTCCCTTGTACTTTTGCGCTCTACCGACGATTTCTATTCGTCATGAGGGAACCTTTGAACGCCTCCGTTACATTTTAGGAGGCGACCACCCCAGTCAAACTACCCACCAGACAATGTCCTCCGCCCGGATTACGGTACGAAGTTAGATCTTCAAATTAATAAGGGCGGTATTTCAAGGTTGACTCCACCGAAACTGGCGCCTCGGCTTCAAAGTCTCCCGCCTATCCTACACAAATCAATCCAAAAATCAATGCCAAGCTATAGTAAAGGTGCACGGGGTCTTTCCGTCCAGTCGCGGGTAGCCGGCATTTTCACCGGCACTACAAATTCACTGAGTGTATCATTAAGACAGCGCCCAACTCGTTACGCCATTCATGCGGGTCAGAACTTACCTGACAAGGGGCTTCGCTACCTTAGGACCGTTATAGTTACGGCCGCCGTTTACCGGGGCTTCAAATCAGAGCTTCATCCTTGCGGATTGACCCCTCCTATTAACCTTCCGGCACTGGGCAGGCGTCAGACTCTATACTTCCTCTTACGAGTTTGCAGAGCCTTGTGTTTTTGTTAAACAGTCGGTTGGGCCTCTTTGTTGAAACCTGACAATGCTTCTCAAGTATTAACTCGATAACAATACAGGCACTCCTTCTCCCGAAGTTACGGAGCCATTTTGCCGAGTTCCTTAATGATAATTATCTCAACGCCTGAGCATTCTCTGCCCGTCTACCTGTGTCGGTTTGCGGTACGATCACATTCTGATTCGCTAGAAGTTTTTCTAGTCAGTGTGGGATCAATCGAACACATCTTTTCCTAAGAATTGACATGCACATAACGCTTCAAGGTTAATGACTCCACGGATTTTCCTATGGAATCCCTCTTTGCGGTTATCTTGGCATCCATACACCAAGTCGACCTACCCTACTGCGTCACTCCTTCACTCAAACACCAGAATATGGTGCAGGAATATTTAACCTGCCGTCCATCGCCTACTCCAATTGGCCTCGGCTTAGGTATCGACTAACCCTGAGCGGATGAACCGTTCTCATGGAAACCTTAGACTTACGGCGAACAGGAATTTCACCTATTTTTTCGTTACTTATACCAACATACTCACTTCTCTAATCAACGTCACATGTCCTTACGGTCATGCTCGTATCTATTAGAGAACGCTCCCCTACCCCTGTATTAACCCATAGGTTAATACAAGCCATAGCTTCGGTAATTCGCTTAGCCCCGTTCGTTCTTCAGTGCAGAAACACTCGACCAGTGAGCTGTTACGCTTTCTTTAAAGGATGGCTGCTTCCAAGCCAACCTCCTGGCTGTCTGAGGATTTCCACCTCTTTTCCCACTTAGCGAATATTTTGGGACCTTAGCTGATGGTCTGGGCTGTTTCCCTCTCGACTATGAATCTTATCACCCACAGTCTGTCTCCTGTCTTCTTACGTTACAGCATTCGGAGTTAGTAAGATTCCGGTAAGCTTGCGCCCCCAAGATTCCAACTGTGCTCTACCACCATAACGAAACAGACAAGGCTATACCTAAATATATTTCGGGGAGAACCAGCTATTTCCCAGTTTGATTAGCCTTTCACCCCTATCCACACCTCATCCGAGTATTTTTCAACACACACCGGTTCGGGCCTCCATCTCGTGTAACCGAGATTTCACCCTGGACATGGATAGCTCACTAGGTTTCGGGTCTACCCCATGCTACTAACGCCCTATTCAGACTTGCTTTCGCTACGGCTCCGCTCTTTCTAAGCTTAACCTTGCAGCATAGGAGTAACTCGTTGGCTCATTATGCAAAAGGTACATGGTTGCGCGTACGTATACTGCGCTTCCACCGATTGTAGACTTCTGGTTTCAGTTTCTATTTCACTCCCCTCCCGGGGTTCTTTTCACCTTTCCCTCACGGTACTTGTTCACTATCGGTCATCGAGTAGTATTTAGCCTTACCCAATGGTCTGGGCAGATTCCCACGAAATTTCACGTGCTTCGTGGTACTTGGGTGTATACACTATTAATATAATCAGCGTTTCGCTTACGAGGCTGTCACTCTTTTTAGCCATCCTTTCCAGAATGTTCAGCTACGGTGATTATAGTTAACTCAGGATCTGCGTCTCCCGAACGTGTATATCCCGCTACCCCTATATCACAACGCACACAGGCTATTACATGATATAAGTTTAGGCTCTTCCCTTTTCGCTCACCACTACTTAGGGAATCACTTCGTTTTCTTTTCCTGGCGCTACTTAGATGTTTCAGTTCACGCCGTTCACCTTCTTACCCTATGAATTCAAGTAAGAATGATTTGGGTTTACCAAATCGGGTTTCCCCATTCAGAAATCTTCGGATCAATGCTTGATTGACAGCTCCCCGAAGCTTATGGCAGTCTTCCACCTCTTTCATCGTCTCTCGATACCAAGGCATCCACCAAGAAAGCCCTTTTCAATTAATCACAAATTTGTATTGGTTACCCTGTTATTCTAATTATTGGATACTCACGTGCAAATATTTCAAAGATCACAAGAAATTTTTTTATTATCTC
>DYKD01000114.1 GCA_020722765.1 Brevinema andersonii
CCACACAATCTTCTCTTTCTCAAACTCCTGGTAATATGCAATTTGATCTTGTGTTTCAAACCATTTATTTCCAGTTTTTTTTCTTGAAAAAGTGCCATCAGAAAGTTTTTGACCGTTTTGTTCTAATCTTGCTTTTCCGAAGGAAAGTAAATATTTCTTCACTGCGGGATATTCATTTATATTACTATTCAATGCCGGAAAAGTCGCTATTATCCACAGCCCCGCCCATTCATATCCGTAACGCTTGATGTCACGTCCCCTCAATATCGGCTTGATGATTTCAGCACTCTTCGGGTCTTCTGCACAGATCTTCTCCTTTGTTTCCGAATCAATAATAAAGGCTTCATTCAATCCTGTTAATACACCACGATATATGTTCACATCCCAATCTTTTAAAGGTTTCCCGATTCTCTCTATCTTCTCTTTCAATGCCTGCTCTGCCTTGCTTCCAACAAACCAGGCATCCTTGCCCAATCCAATCAAATCGCATGAATGTTTTGCCATCTGGTCATCTATGCTCTCTTCACTCTTTTTCATTGTTAAAGCCTTACAGGCTCCTCCCGTCTTTGATCCTTTTTTAAGTCTTTTGATCAGCAGAATATTCGTATCCACAGTGGCAGACTCAAAAACGCCTGGACCAAGGTCAATCAAAGTTTCTGGTTGGTGTCGGATGAAATAGGAACGGAGCTTCTCCCCGTACTGCGCTCTCATCCACTTGTTTGATGTGATGTAACAGAGATGTCCCCCAACCTTCAAGGAGTGGATTCCTTTCTCGTAGAAGAGACAGTAAATGTCTCCATTTGAATCAAAAACCTCATAACCTTCTACTTTCAAAGCTGCTTGAATCGATGTTCCTTTCATACTTTGCAACTGAACATACGGCGGGTTTCCAATCACAATATCAAACCCTTTTTCATTCCCAAACATCCACTCCATATCAAAAAAAGGACTACTTGCGTTCTGATCATACGGATCCCAACAGGCCAGTTGACGGGCTGTCTCATTGTCCCATCCAGATTTTTCCAAAAGTTTTCCCATCTCTTCTCTTGTGTTCTGGTCCTCTTCCCTTAATCTCCGCTTGGATGCTGGAGTTCGAGCACTGAACAACCTATGGCGGATGTCTGTCAGTTTCTTCTCCAATTCATTCACTCGTTTGTCATCAAAAAGACTTCCATGGTCGTCTGGTCTCTTGATTCCTATCAAAGTATTGGCAGCTACAAACTTTGTTTCCAGATTCGGTAGTGGCCTGATACCGAAATTATCCCTCTTCACATCTGATTTCTGGTCAACAACAAGGGAGATGAAAAAGCGAAGTTTGCTGATCTGTGTTGCTATGGGTTGAATATCCACTCCATAAATGCAGTTTTCAATCAGATAGAGCTTTCGTCCATAATCCAATTCGTTTTTATCAAAAGAAATCTCAATATCTTCAATCAAATTGTTCCGTATTTCAGAATCTTCAATCGCACTTGCTTTCTCAATCTGCCGTTCCTTCCAAAGTTTGTTCTGTGGGTCCAATTGATGTAAAACATGAACCATCTTATGCAAAATTCCCATAGGGAAAGCGCCCGAACCACAGGCAGGGTCAAGTATCTTACAATTGTCAAGAGCATTGATCAGGACTCCTGTCTGCTTCTCGTCAAACAGACGCTCTTTCTCGTTATATCCCAGCAGAAATGTCAACCCAATGTCCGCATCCTCGGACTTCATACCTGCTTCAGTTTCAAGTTTCTGTTTCAGATAGGCTTTCAAGGATTCATCAACCATATAATTGACAATTTCTCTGGGAGTATAGAAACTGCCTGTCTGTTTCCTTGCGGTCGTATTGGTCTCTGGATTATAACTTGCCAACAGGTTTTCAAAGACACGTCCTAACAGTTCTGGGTCAAGCGCAATTTCCTCTTCAACAGGCGTATTCTCCGTGATTGTAAACTTATAACTCCTGAAAATCTCAAAAAGCCCTTTCACTTTCTCACTTTTCTTCTTTTTGTCATCATATATAGCACTGAGATCTATGATTGATTCTTCACTGAAAAAGAGTTCGTCTGGCACTTTCGCCTGCTTTTTGGGATTACGCGAAAAGCCATCCAGATACATCACTTTTCCTTTCTGGTCCTCATTGTCAAGACAATCGAACAATCCACCATTCAAAAAAGGGACACAGGAAAAGAGCTTTAAGACTTCGGTCTTGGGAATATTGAAATCCGATGCGTATCTGTAGAGGTTCTTGATTCCATAGTTTTTCTTATTGTCATCAAACGAACCTTCTGTAGCAAAATCCCGCTTCTTGATCTCCTGGTTCAATGTCGCAAAAAACAGGTTCTGTAAAATGGCCCTATAATAGACTGTGGAATTCTTGTGATTGAATCCTTTGACCAGTTTTGCCACCTCTTCTTTCTCAAAAATTGATTCTGGGATGAGACCCTTTTCCTTGATAAACCAGATGAAAATCAATCTTGTCAGCATGCGGATGATATTTTCAGAATTATAAACTGTATCATCCTTGTCGTCCTGTACATCATTTGGAAAAGAGACATTCTGCACTGCCCAGAAATACCAGTTAGAAAGTTCCTTGTAAAATTTCTTGTTCAGCTCCTTCGTGTCCAGAGTCTTCTGCCAGGCATTGTGGAGTTCAACAAAACTTCCAAATTTATGGACACGTCGCAATTCCTCAAAGGAGAGATCAAACAGGATTTCCACATGTGCCCTGTGCGGGTGGGAGATGGAAATATCCTTGATCAAAGTCACTTTCTTCAGCACATCCTTCTGCTCATCCTTCTTGTTCAAACGTCTGTTGATAACTGAGAGCGTGAGTTTGTCATCATAATAAAACAGCACCATGGCTGGCATGGGGAAAGGTTTGTTCACTTCCCGTGTGATTTTCGCCAAATCTGTGCGGGAATAGTCCTTGCCCTTCAACCCAATCACAAAAAAGAGATAGCTCTCCATCACGCACTTTTCATCACCTTTCACTGTCACTTTTTTCGCATCGAACAATCCCACTTGCTCGCACATCTCATCACCTGTGAGCTGGAAAAGGAGATCTACATGCTTCCATTCTTCAACTCTCGCATTCTTATCTTTGAAAGAAGGATTATCCTGCAGGTAGCTGGACTTGAATCCGTCAAAACTCTTTTCTGAAAGAGGGGATTGCCTTTCAGTCTTGTATCCCAAAACCTTGAACAGATCCAAAGATTGGTCTGTCAGATTTCCTGATGAGAATCCCTTAATAGTCGCCTCGATTGTTTTCTTCAGTTCAGTCTTATCACTCACTTGTCAAGCTCCTTTAAAATGACCCAATACCCTTTCTTCGTGGGCCCTTCGTGGCGGATATAACCCTCTTTATTTAAATAACTAAGATGATACTTGATGCCAGGAAGGGATAAACCAGTCAGCGCAGCAAGTTCAATCCTTTTTATTTTAGGTTTTTTCTTTATGTTTTCTAGGATAGTTTCTAGGACAGTTTGTGGGACAGTTTCTAGGATAGTTTCTTGGGCAGTTTTCATAGGTAGTTCATGGGTAGTTTTGTAGGGTAGTTTCTGGGGTAGTTTCCCCTGATTTTCTTGGTTGTTTGCAACTACCTCTAACCGTGGAAATATCGCACGAACCCAGACATCATTGAACTCATACTTGATAGTCGGGACTTTCGCTTTCCTCAACGCTCTCCGAATCCGCTCAATTCCCGTGCCCATCTTTTCAATATACTCAACCCTATGGAAAATACCTGCAATGCCAGGATTCCTCAGAACACTCATAGTCCCAAAGTTCTGTGGTGTAAGTCCTTTCACAAGTCCGCCAGGATTGGTGATTTCCACCCTGTTCGAATAGACCTCGACCATCACATTCATTCCTTTTTCAAAATAGTCCCTGTGTACAACAGCATTGATGATGGCTTCACGGAGGGCATCCAAAGGGATCTGGGGAATTTCAACACGCCGCACATCCCCTGTGAACTTATACCGCACTGGCAGGTTCTGTTTCAGGAAGTTCATAGCATAATCGACGCTTGAAATCAGGTCATCATTGAAATCTTTCCTGTCCAGCACATCCGATTTATCCAGACCATTATAGAGAGCGCAAGTGACAACTGTGTGAAAATAGATATCCTTGAGATGTTTGGCAAAGAAAAGGACTGCAAGATTGTTGAAGTAAAGTTTCCCTTCCTGAAGTTCTGCAATTCCCAGGTTCTTGTAGAGCAAAGGCCGATCGAGCACCTGGCTGATTCCTGCCAGCCTTAGAAACCGTTTGATTTTTTCAGGATCCAAATCTTTCAGTTTGAAATCTTTCTTAATCAGTTCATCATATCTTATTTTCCCTTCGGATTTCATGATGCCCACAATCTGATTCCGATCCAACTTCTGTGCATTGGGTCCAGTACGGATATAAAATCCGCTGGAACATTTGTAAGGTTTATCAAGTCCCTCACGTACATGGATGATCAAGATATTCTTATACTCTTCCAACAAAATCCTTAACTCGGGATCGCAGTTGTTAGCTATATCCTGGATGCGACTCTTGAGAGCATTATCGATCTTGATGCCCTTTACTTCTCCAGAATCCGTGATGCCCACAAAAATACGGCCACCTGATGCATTGGCAAAAGCGACCATCTCAGAATCGAGGTCTGAAACCTTCTCCTTGAACTCGATTCTGTATCCTTCGCCTTCAGCGAGAATCACCTTCATCTCTTTCTCTGTCATAGCCATATTTGATATTCCTCTCTTCTACCCTCCCATTCGAGGGAGGGTCGTCCAGTCTTCTGGACGGGGTGGGTCAAATTTTCTTCTCTTCTTCTTCCTCTACACAATCACCAACCACGTCACAAGCTCGAAACTATCTGATCCAGTCACTTGTTTTGCTGTCGGTATGATTGTGGCACTTCTATCTCTTGTCAAACTGACATCAACTTTCTTCTTAAACATACGAACAATTTCACTGACAGATTTTTCTAAAAGTTTGTCATACTGGCTCATGTCATCACCATGCTTAGTCCGTTCATTGAAAAGTCGACACAGTTCCTCATAAGGAACTGTCCTTCCCTTGCAGAGGTGCTTGAAAATTTCTAGAATCTGTTTAGGATTCGTATAATTATATCTCACTGTGCCATCATCGCGGATATAAACCAGAAAATAGGGTTGCAATGGATTGACTGTCTCGTTCCCCTCACTTTCACCTTTCTGACGTAAGCAATAAATAACTCCGGGCTTAACAATTTCCATTAAGTTCTTTGAAAAGAGATCGGTCTTCTCTTCAGGAAAAGAGGCTGATCCTGGAGCAGGAACAACAGCGTAGAGACCGAGGGGAGATTCCATCAACCGTTTCTTGTTTTTCTCAGTGAAATTGAGAAGTTCCATCCTGAAATCATCCAATGTAAAATCGGTCAATGAAACGGAACTATCCATATCTTCCAAATCCAGGATTTCATCTTTCAGTTTTTTCAGCTGTTGATTCCTATACTTGAGGTCCTCGGAAATCAGCTCTTCAATCTGTTCAGGATTAAGGATATCATCTTCCGCTGTAGCTGTGAGATCCACAAGAGCCATTCGCGCTTCCACACGAGTCTTAAGATTGATATAATTATCCAGATCCTTTGTAGGCCAGAAATTGACAAGTTGAATGGATTTGTTTGTACTTCCCAACCTATCAATGCGCCCAAAGCGCTGTATGATGCGCACAGGATTCCAATGAATATCATAATTGACTAGATAATCACAATCTTGCAGGTTCTGCCCTTCACTGATACAGTCTGTTGCTATCAGGATATCAATCTCGTCTGACTGATCCATCCCTTTCATCTTAACCCTGTTCTTGGAACGTGGTGAAAAGTTCGTAAGTATGGAATCGTAATCGTTCTTACCAAAACTGGTTTTAGAACTGGATCCGCAGACGAGGGCTGTGTGAAGGGAAAGGTCCTTCCTGCAGAAATCCTTGATATTGTCATAGAGATATTGGGCTGTATCAGCAAAGGCTGTGAAAACAATCACTTTCCTGTTCTTTTCGTTGAGCGGCGACCTCACCTTATCTTTGATAAGATCTTTGAGCGTTTTTAATTTTT
>DYKD01000029.1:0-23139 GCA_020722765.1 Brevinema andersonii
GGGAATATAAGCAAATTCCTATAAATAGTCCAGTTTACAAACCTTAAAGCAGCAAATCCAGATCCTATATCTTATACAAATAGCAAAAACATCTTTTAACGTCATGTCACAAATGTCATCGACACATTTCCTTCCATAAAATCAAGAACGCTATAAGATATCCATGACCGTTTGAGGAGTCATGCATGACCTCAAACAACATAAGAGTCATCATCAACACCAATTTGACAAACCGGCTCTTACCTATTAGATTATATTATCATGAAAAATAAATTAATTATAAAAAAACGTTCCATGCGGAAAGCCATATTCCTCGACCGCGATGGTACAATCAATTTCAATGCTGAATATATCAGCAAACCATCCAAAGTGACCTTGCTCAACAATGCAGTAGAAGGCCTACGCATCCTCCAGAGGCTCGGTTTCATGCTGATCATTGTTACTAACCAGTCCGGCATCGCACGGGGCTATTTCACAGAGAAAGATCTGGAGAAAGTGAATGACAGGCTTCTCACACTTCTCATCAGAGAAGGGATCCTGATTGACGACATCTTTTTCTGCCCTTATCACAAGGAAGGATCTGTCAAGAAGTACAGGAAGGAGAGCGAAGACAGGAAACCAGCCCCTGGCATGATCCTGAAAGCCGCAAAAAAACATAACATTGACCTTAGCCAGTCATACATGATTGGAGACAGCAAAGGAGATATCCAAGCAGGGAAAAAAGCTGGATGCGCTGCCACCATATTCATAGATCCAGATCACAGGGAGGATGTCCATGAATCACAGGATTTCAATGCAAAAGACCTCCTCGAGTCTGCAGTCTGGATCAAACTGAAAGAACAGGAAAAGAAACTCGTCCCCCAGGACATACTCCCTTCCCTTGTAAAGAACCTTCGTAAAAACGGGAAAAGGGTCGTATTCACAAATGGCGTCTTTGACGTCATCCATCCTGGTCATATAAACTACTTGTCTCTGTGCAAAGAAACCGGTGATTATCTGATCATTGGTCTCAACAGTGACGCCTCTGTAAAAAGGAACAAGGGAGACAAGAGACCAGTCAATGACCTGGCTTCACGGATTGACATGATTGCAAGTCTTGATTCAGTGGATTACATTACGGTTTTTGACGAGAATGATCCATCCAACCTGATAAGGATCATCAAACCTGACATTCATATCAAAGATGACCACTATACTGTTGAACAGATCATTGAATATGATGATGTCATAAAGAACGGCGGGAAAGTGGTGCAGCTCCCCCGCATTAAGGATTATTCTACCACAAAGATGATCGAGAAAATCAAAGAGAAGTTCTAGCTGCCAGCCTGTCCATAAGGATATAACACAGTTCGTTCATCGGTCTTACAAGGACATCCGCTTTCCCAAGGATCTTTTCAGGTCCCTGTATATAGGGACTCGGTTCTTTCAACTCCCCTGTATCCTCTTTAAGAAATTTCTCAACATTCTCCTTTGTACATTCCATGTGGAACTGAAGCCCTATCACTTTGTCTCCAAACTGGAATCCCTGATTCTGTGTGCATTCGCTCGATCCCAAGCAGAAAGAACCTGCAGGGACATCGAAAGTATCGCCATGCCAGTGGAAAACATCCATCATTTCTGGGAAACCGGAAAACAGGTCATGCTTCAAAGCCAAAAGACTCATCGTAATAGGAAACCATCCTATTTCCTTCACCCTGTTCTTGCGGACTTTCGCCCCCAATACTGAAGCAATCAGCTGCGCACCAAGACAGATTCCCATGACAGGCTTCCCTGCCCTGATCATTTTTTCAATTGACTTCTTCTCATCAGCAAGCCAGGGATATTTCTCTTCCTCGTAAACATTCATGGGACCACCCATCACAATAATGAGATCCGCCATCTCTTCTTTTGGAGAAGATTCATTTTTATGGAAATGGGTTGTTGTCACGACATGACCTCTCTCTCTGGCCCATAAAAGCAGACACCCTGGATCCTCATGTTCCACATGCTGAAAAACATGGACTCTCATTGATCCTCCAGAAAAAACCTGTCCATGAATACCCTTTCCGATATCCATGAACAGGCGCAAAAAGAAGTAAAAATATTGTTAAAAGGTCAGATCAATAGTTGAAAAGCATCTCCCTGTATTTAGGAAGAGGCCAGATTTCGTCATCTGTAATCTCTTCAAGCATGTCCGCCAAAGTTCGGACAGCGTCCATTGCAGGAAGGACCTCGTTACAATAAAATTCAGCTTTCTTTGACTCATCATGGATAGAATCACGTTTTTCAAGTATAGCATCCAGGTTGTTGACTGCTGTGTCAAGATCAGCCACACCTTCAGCGTACTTGTTCAACATGTCTGTCTGTGTCTTGACGGCCTTGGAGCTTCCCTTGGCGTTAGCAAGCGCAACAACAGTTGATGCCAGATCTCCTTCATATTTGATACAAGCTGGAAGGATCATGGTCTTCGCTATGTCAAGTGTACATTCCGCCTCGATGTTCCTGGACTTTATATAATGCTCAAGCTCTATCGTGTAGCGGGATTCGATCTCAGCTTCAGTAAGGACCTTATATTTTGTAAGCACGTTCTTGTTCTTCTCTGAAATGAAATCCTTCAACGCTTCAGGGGAAGTTTTCTTATTTGGTAAACCCCGCTTTGCAGCTTCCTTTTCCCATCCCGCTGAATAATTATTTCCTTCAAACCTGATCGCTTTACTCTCTTTGATGGCAAGTACGATTACTTCCATCGCAGCCTTGTTAAGATCCATGCCTTTCTTCATATTAGCTTCGATAGAGTCTGAGAACTCATTCACAAGATCTGTCACGATGCTATTCAGCACGACATTGGCTGTAGCAATGGACTGTGCAGATCCGACAGCCCTGAACTCGAACTTGTTTCCTGTAAATGCAAAGGGAGATGTGCGATTTCTGTCTGTGGCATCCTTGCTGATGACGGGAACCTTGTTGATGCCCAGATCAATGATGGCTTGGTCATTATAGTCAGTCTTCTTGCTATTCTCGATGTTATCCAATATGGAATTGAGCTGCTCACCAAGGAACACAGAAATGATGGCAGGAGGAGCTTCGTTCGCTCCAAGACGATGGTCATTCCCTGCTGATGCTATTGTCGCTCTCAACAGATCACTATACTTATATACAGCCTTGACTATTGCCATAAGGAATGTGAGGAACTGGAGATTCTCCTGAGGAGTCTTTCCTGGCTCCAAAAGGTTATTGTTGTTTGAATCTGACATTGAAAAGTTGTTATGCTTTCCAGAACCATTCACACCTGCAAAAGGTTTTTCGTGCAGCAGGACAGCCAATCCATGACGGGCTGAAACCTTTCTCAAAGTCTCCATCACCAATTGGTTATGGTCAGTGGCAAGATTACTGTCTTCAAAAATCGGGGCAATTTCAAACTGTGCTGGAGCCACTTCATTGTGCCGTGTCTTTACAGGGATTCCCAGTTTGAAAAGCTCCACCTCAACATCATGCATGAACGCAAGAATGCGGTCACGAATAGAACCAAAATAATGGTCTTCCAGTTCCTGACCTTTTGGAGGTTTCGCTCCGAACAGGGTTCTGCCTGCAAGGATCAAGTCAGGTCGCTGCATGTAATAGGACTTGTCAATAAGGAAATATTCCTGTTCAGGTCCTACAGTGGAATGGACGCGTGTCACTGTCTTATTCCCGAAAATCTTTAGCATGCGGACAGCCGCATCATTCAACCTGTCCATGGAACGAAGAAGAGGAGTTTTCTTATCCAACGCTTCGCCTGTATAGGAAATAAAAGTTGTAGGAATGACAAGGGTTGTTCCATTCACACCCACTGACAGGAATGCTGGAGACGTAGGATCCCAGAGCGTGTAGCCACGAGCTTCAAAAGTGCTACGAAGCCCACCAGATGGAAAACTGGATGCGTCAGGTTCCCCTTGGATGAGGTTCTTTCCTGAGAACCGTTCAATGGCAAGACCTGAATCCGTGAAACTGAGAAAACTGTCATGCTTTTCTGCGGTGAGACCCGTCATTGGGTGGAACCAATGAGTGAAATGTGTTGCGCCACGTGAGATGGCCCATTCTTTCATTCCATGAGCCACTGATTCAGCAAGCTGTGAATCGATTTTCCCACCTTCACGGACAATCGTCTTGATCTGTTCATACGCCTTGTAAGGGATATATTTCTTCATGGCAACATCGTTGAAGGAATTGACCCCATAATATTCTGAAACGGGTTTTCCTTTTAACTCATTGTCAACAGTCTGAACCGGCAGATGTCCGGCTATTTCTGTAAGAATACTCTTTCTAGCAATCATTTTTTTTACTCCTTCTTGGATTTTCTTTTGATAAAAATTATGCATTTAACGTGCCAACCTGACTTTCTTTTCAACCTTTTCCTAATATCAGTTATAATAACAAAAAAAACAGATTAAGTCTATCATTAAAAAAAAGAACGGTCATAAATCAAACATCCTTTTAAACAGATGGTCAATTTATGACCGGCATGTCTTCCAGAAAGGAAAAGCTATCCTATGGCAACAGTTCCTGTCTCTCCTGTCCTAATCCTGAAACATTCCTGCATGTCCATAACAAAAATCTTACCGTCACCGATCTGTCCAGTCCTACCACTTTCCATGATAGCATTGACTGCCGTTCTTACAAACTCATCGTTCACACCGATTTCCAGCTTCACCTTCTTAAGAAGGCTGCCAGCTTCCTTGTGGCTACGGTAGACTTCAGCAATTCCCTTCTGCCTACCTCGACCAAGAACGGGAGTCACAGTCACGAGATGAATCTCTTTTTCCTCTAGCCGGGAGAGGACATCGTCCAACTTGTCCGGCTGAATTACTGCTATTATATATTTCATGATGCCTCCTTATTCCAACACTGTGTATGCGGATTCTCTGTGTTCAGAGAGATCCAACCCGATCTTCTCAGACCGTTCACTAGGTCTCAGACCGATGACAAGGTCAATCAACTTCAAAAGCACAATGGATACTACAAAAGAATATACCATTGTAATCAGGACCGCCTTCACCTGTATTCCGAACTGGGCCGGATTTCCATAGAAGAGACCTCCAGCAATAGCGGGGTTAACTGTGGCAGTGGCAAAAAGCCCTGTTGCCAAAGCACCCCAGATTCCACCAATACCATGGACACCGAACGCATCAAGCGAATCGTCATATCCAAGTCTGGGTTTGATTAAAGCTACGAATATATAACAGATCACACTTGCACCAGCACCTATGGCAAGAGCGCCTGCGGGAGTGACAAATCCCGCAGCAGGCGTGATGGCTACCAGACCTGCAACAGCACCAGTGATAACACCAAGCACTGTAGGACGTGCATTGAAAACCAGATCAATGAACAACCACATCAGGACTGCAGCAGCTGCAGCCGTGTTAGTCGTAACAAAAGCTGTTCCAGCCAGGCCGTTGGCAGCCAAAGCACTTCCTGCATTAAAACCGAACCAACCGAACCAGAGCAGGCCAGCTCCAAGGACTGCAAAGGGAAGATTATGCGGGGGAGCAATGGTTTTCGGATAACCATGGCGCTTACCCAACACTAGAGCTGCAGCCAGAGCCGCCATACCAGCATTGATATGAACAACTGTTCCACCTGCGAAATCGAGAGCCCCGGCCTTGAAAAGGAACCCTCCACCCCACACCCAATGTGCTACAGGTGAATAGACGAGCAAAGACCAGATGCCAATGAAAACAGCAAATGCTGAAAACTTCATCCTTTCAGCGAAGCCACCCAGAATCAATGCAGGTGTAATGATGGCGAACATCAACTGGAAAACCATAAAGACAGAATGCGGAATGGTCTGTCCAGGTAATGGATCAGCACCAACACCATTCAACAGAGCCATGCCCAGGTTACCGATGATGCCTTTGACATCAGTGCCAAAAGCGAGTGTGTACCCAGCAATGACCCACAAGACACTGACGAGAGCGATGATAAAAAAACCCTGCATCATTATGGAGAGTACATTCTTCTTTCGTACGAGGCCACCATAGAAAAACGCCAGCCCAGGCGTCATAAGAAAAACAAGCGCAGAACTGATAAGAACCCAAGCCGTATCACCAGAATTGATGACAGGCGCCACCTCATCTGCGAACAACGCAGGGGAAAAAAAGAGACCAGCCAGAAGGAATAGCGTCCCAAGAGCAGAGACACGTCTTGTTCCGGCTTTTCTGAATAAGTTTGGTATCATACCAACCTCCTTGTATGAAATCTTTGATTATAATTTAGCAAGGAACGTGCCAAGTGCCAGAACGTCTTCCTTTGGTATAAAGACTCATTCAAAGAAAATATAAAAGATTAATTTTTAACCACATAATCAATAACTAATCAAATATTGACCATTAAATATTTTTTTATATAAAGCATCAACTGCACTCTCCTTTCTGCCATGGCAAGAATCACGACAAACATCCTGCTCACAAAAAAAATAAAATAGACTTCTTTCCCAAATCCCTGTATCTTTGAATTCATAAACAAAGGATATTCCTATGCGTTCAAAAAATAACTCCCCAAAAAGAGAACAAGCCTGGTCACCTGATAGCTGGAAAAGAAAAGAGACTCTCCAGCAACCGCATTACACAGACCAGAAAGCATACAAGAAAACACTGACAGCCATTGCATCCTACCCTCCTCTTGTTTCTTCAGGGGAAGTGGAAAACCTGAAAAAACAGGTTGCAGAGGCAGCTGCTGGAAAAAGGTTCATCCTCCAAGGGGGAGACTGCGCTGAACGTTTTGCTGACTGCACTCCTGATGCCATCCTTAACAAAATCAAGATATTGCTGGAGATGAGCGTTATCCTCACTTATGGAGCACGAAAACCAGTTGTGCGGATAGGACGCCTGTCAGGTCAGTACGCAAAACCGCGTTCCAACGATTTTGAGATGGTTAATGGGGAAAAAATCCCCTCCTATCATGGTGACAGCATCAACTCACCAGAACCAGACATGAAATCCAGGATTCCTGACCCAGCACGGCTTCTGCAGTCCTATTTCCATTCAGCAGTATCACTCAACTATATTCGCGCCATGATCGACGGCGGGTTTGCTGATCTTCACCATCCGTACAACTGGAACCTCCATTCCATGGAACGTTCTCCACGCTGGAAAGAGTACAAAGCTGTGACAGAAGGGATTCTTGATGCCATCAATTTCATGGAATCATTCGGAGGCTTGCGTTCGGAATCTCTTGGCAGGATAGATTATTTCACTTCCCATGAAGGCTTGCACCTTGATTACGAAACAGCGCTTACTAAAACCGATCCTCTAACAGGGAAAAAATACAATCTCAGCGCCCACATGCTCTGGATTGGTGAACGTACACGTCAGCTTGAAGGCGGACATGTTGAATACTTCAGAGGAATCGCCAATCCCATTGGAATCAAATTCGGCCCCAACATGAAAAAAGACGAGCTTCTTAAATTATTGGACATCCTTGATCCAGAGAACTCCCCTGGACGGATCACGCTCATTACACGGCTCGGACATGGCAACGTAGAAAAGACACTCACTCCGCTTCTAAAAGCTGTCATAAAAGCGGGGAAAAAGCCTGCTTGGAGCTGTGACCCTATGCACGGAAACACGACTGTCACATCCAAAGGAATCAAGACAAGGAATTTTGAACATATCATTGACGAACTGAAAAAAACATTCCTCATCCACAGCTCTCTCTCCTCCTATCTCGCTGGTGTTCATTTTGAATTGACTGGAGAGAATGTGACAGAGTGCACAGGAGGAGTCACAAAGCTGAAGGATTCAGACCTGACAACAAATTACGCATCAACGTGCGATCCGCGGCTGAATTACTCGCAGAGCCTCGAGATCGCTTTCCTGATTGCCATGTTCCTGAAAAAAAACAATCATTAAAAAAAAGCCGCAAAAGGAGAATGTCATGAAAAAAACATTTGCGTTTGACTTAAGGCCAATGAGCATCCTGGTCCCGTTCCTGCTCTATTGGATAAGCTATCTCATCTTCCAGGCTTACAGCAACAGATTCAGTGCTGTCTCGGAAACTGGAGCACAGGACGTCGTCCTTCAGATGCTGCCTGTCTTCTTTCTGCTTTTGCTCAGTTTTGTGATTGTCACTTCCATCATCACTCCCATGATAGTAGAAAAGATGATCAATGCATGCTCCATGGATTCCACACCTTTTGTTTTCAAAGGAAAAATCGGAAGCTATGTAGGGTTAATACTCGGGGGAATGGCCCTGACAATCATCACACTCGGAATCTATTTCGGTTGGTACTATAAGAACATAGTGAACTATTTCTGCAAGAACACAGAATACAAGGGATCCCCTTTTGCTTTTCATGGGAAACCCTGGCAATTACTTCTGATGTTCTTTGGCATCATTGCCTTAAGCGGCTTGACTTCGTTCGTCCTTGTGACAGTGCTATCTTCTTCTCAAAAAACAATGATGGAAATCGCCTCATCTTTGCTTATCTTTGTCATGATCATCCCTTTCATCTACCTCATCTACAAATGGATATTCAACATCACTTACACGGACCATCTTGTTTTCTGGAAAACGGATTTTTTCCCCTCATGTGGAGTCATCTTCAGGGAGTTTTTCCTTACAATCATCACAATAGGAATATATTTTCCAGTCGCATCCCTCAAACTGATTTCCTATTTTGCCAGTCGGACGATCATCTCAAAGAATAACGAAGAGATAGCCAGTTTCAAGACTGAATATCCTCTCAAGGAAGGCTTCCTGCTGATTTGGGGACAGACGCTCCTTTGCATCATAACCATAGGTATTTACCTTCCATGGGCATGGGCAAAAATCGGGAAATGGATGGCAGAACGGACGACACTTATAGGAAAAAATTGAAAAAAACTGAAATCCTGGATATAATGGCTGTATGAACATACATATAAACGACAAAATCCTCTACTACCTTCCCATCTGTTTCAAGATAGAAAAAATTCCTGTAGAATACCAGAAGAAAGTGCTTGTACAGATGAAACAAGTCAAACGTCAGGATGTAATCACAAACTGGGAAGCAGATCTCGTTTCAGGATTCGACCTTGCTGTTGGAATAGCAACCGCACTCTATTATGCTGTTGCGGCAGACGAAACCAACTGTTCACGTGTACTACGTCTCATGCAAGCCAAAAAAGGCCACCTTATCGTCTCGCAGATTATCCGCTGTATTGTCTATTGTGAGCAGACCAAATTCGACGAAGCGATAGATATCCTAAAAGTTCTCCCTGTGGAAATAGCGAAACTTCCCTTCATTTCCAGGTTGAAGGCAGACATTTTTTTTGACATGAAGGATTATAGCCATGCGGAAAAGCTTTACCTGGAAGTGACTGGCGGGAAACTACCTTACGAATCTTCAGTCTATTCACGGCTGGGCGAGATCTATATGCTGAGCAACAAGCCTGAAAATGCAAAAGAGCTTTTCCTGCGTGCCATAGAACTGGACAACAAGAACATCATGGCTCATTTCTATCTGGGAGACATCTACAAGACATTGGGAGACAAGGCCAAAGCCCAGCAGGAATATGGGATCTGCGCTAGCATAGATTTTGGAAGCACGATCTCAAAAACAGCGCAGCAGAAACTCTTTCTGCTCACATGCGAAGGAAAAGGCAAGTAGAAACATTCCCGTCTAAGCTTTTCTACCTGCTCTAAAAAAGGAACCTTATCCCAAAGTTCGTTCAATGTGATAAATGACAGCAGTTCACTGTTCTTATCTGCCTCTCCGAACTCAGCTCCAGCGGGTCATGACCCGCTGAAGAAAAGGAAAGGTGAAGACAAGAGAATCGACGTGATCATACTTGGAAACGGGAGCGTTGTCAAATTCACAAAAGAGAATATATGATTCATATTTTTTTGCAAAGCCTTCTTTCCATCTGTTTTTGACCATCAATGCGTGTTTTAGGATTTCCATGATACGGATACAGCTTATCTGCCATTCTCAGATTTGGCTGTCAAAGAAACAGTTGAACTTTTCACCAAATGAGTAAAGCATCTGCTTTATAACCAGCATCATAAGTGCTTAGTGAAATCCTCATCCCACCACATTCTTAAAATTGACTTACTGCAACTCTCGTTGTAAATTCCTTCCCATGCAAGAAACACGCTCAGGTCTCCTTAACATCTACAAACCCTCGGACATCCAAAGTTTTGACATCATACGCAGGCTCAAGAAAGGGTTCGGAATAAAAAAACTGGGATATACAGGCACACTGGACAATTTCGCATCTGGTGTACTCCTGATCGGCATCGGGCAAGGAACAAAACTGATCAAGCACCTTCTTGAGATGGACAAGACCTATAAGACCATGATCGTTTTTGGGAAAACGTCTGAAACCCTTGATAGAAAGGGGACGGTTCTCATTACGCATGAGAACCTCAGGTTGGAACGTGCCAGGTTGGAAGAAGTGCTGGCTTCCTTTGTCCGGACATACGACCAAATGCCCCCGCTATATTCATCGAAGAAAATAGGGGGAAAACGTGCAAGTGACCTGATGCGTGAGGGGAAAGAGGTGAAATTGAGAACCGTCCCCATTACCATCCATAGCATTGAACTTCTCAATTTTGATGCTACAGGGATAGCTGAAATCAGTGTCAGATGCTCAACAGGAACCTACATCCGCTCCCTTGCCCGTGATATTGCTGAAGCTCTTGGTACAGTCGCTTATCTTGATGCCTTAGAACGCACTTCAAACGGTCCTTTTCAGGTAACCCAAAGTGTGAACATTGAAGACCTGGCACCAGAACACCACCTTATTTCCCTGCGCAATGCCCTGCCTTTCATGACAGAATACGAATTAAAACCAGATTCCCTGCCTAAATTTAAAAACGGAAGTCCGGTTTATGACACTGATTTTATTTCCACAAACTTGAAAAAGGGCACTTTTAAGGCTATTTTCAATGGTCAATTGATAGCTGTCTTGCAACGGACAGATAGCCAGAATTTCAGGTATCTGGACAATTTTCAGGCAGGACTATGAGAATCATAGATCAAGTCAAGGATTTTTCCTCAATAAAGGACAAGGTCGTACTCGTCATCGGGAATTTTGACGGTCTCCACAGGGGACATGTCAGGATTATCAGATACGCAGTCAAGGAGGCCAGGAAAAAACACGCAAAATGTTTTGCCCTCACTTTTTTAAATCATCCAGCATGCGTGCTGAAGGGAGTTGAGCCCCTTCTTCTGCAGACAAATGCCGAAAAAGTGAAGATGATGGAAGAGCTCGGAGTTGATGGGATGCTTCTTTTGAAGTTTACGGAAGCCTTCGCCAGGCAGACACCCCGCCAGTTCCTCGAACGCCTCACTTCCAGAATCAGGATCATCAAGATCTGCGTGGGCGAAAATTTCTTCTTCGGAAAAGGAAATTCAGGCAATACGGATATCCTAAGAAAGCAAGGGAAAGAACTCGGTTTCGCACTCAAGGCATTTTCACTTCTTCACGATGATAAGCTGAAAGTGACAATCAGCAGTACGAACATCAGACATTTCTTACTTGCCGGAGAGACGGTCAAAGCAGGAAAACTGCTCGGTTATCCCTACTCCCTGGAATCCATAGTCGTTCAAGGCGAACGTCTTGGTCAGACCATTGGATTTCCCACAATCAATTTCAACATAGCCAGCATGACAAAAACCATTCCTAAGGATGGGGTCTATGAAGTGACTGTCCAGATTGGAAAAGCGAAGAAGAAAGGGCTGACTTACATCGGACCGAAGTCAGTAGCCAACAAGACAAGCCGCGTGTTTGAAACATGGATCCAGGGATGGGCAGGAGACCTTTATGGAAAGAGCGTCACTGTCAGTTTCGGATCCTATATCAGACCACCGATCAGGTTCAAAAACAAGGAAGAACTGATGGAGCAACTCAGTAAAGACCGAATGAAAATGAATAAAATGCCAAGGAGGCAAAGTTAAAATGGCTCTTTCAAAAGAAAAAAAACAGTCACTCATCAAGGAATCACGCAGACATGACAAGGACACAGGTTCATCTGAAGTACAGATCACTCTCCTCACAGAGCGAATCAACACTCTTACTGAACATTTCAAAGTCCACAAAAAAGACAACCATGGCGCTTATGGACTTCAGCAGCTCGTCAACCAGCGCAAAGCATTGCTGAAATATCTGCAGACAAACGAACTTGAAAAATATCGTGCACTCATCAAGAAACTGAATCTTAGAAAATAAGGACAAGGAAACATGTTTAATATCATCAAAGAGTCTATCGATTTCAACGGTACGACGATTGAATTGGAAACTGGCAGGGTAGCCCGCCAGGCAGATGGAGCCGTCTGGATCAAAGCAGGCGGTTCTGTTGTGATGGTCGCTGTTGTCGGTGCCAACACAGTCCTCAAGGAATTCGACTATTTTCCTCTCACAGTGAACTATAACGAAAAAGCTTTTGCTGCAGGAAAGATTCCTGGTGGTTTCATCAAAAGGGAAATGCGTCCTGGAGACAAGGAAATCCTGGTTTCACGTCTCATTGACAGACCCATCCGCCCCCTCTTCCCTGAAGATTACAGATGCGAAGTACAAGTGACAGCCACATGCCTTTCCACAGACCAGATCAACACACCGGACATACTTTCCATTTTGGCAACATCCGCCGCACTGAACATCTCAGACATCCCTTTCAAGAAGGTCGTAGCTGCTGTAAGGATAGGAAGAATTGACGGACAATTCGTCATCAATCCTTCTTTTGAACAGATGGCAAAAAGCGACATGGAAATAGTTATGGCAGGACACCGCGACGGAGTCTGCATGGTGGAAGGTGAAACAAAAGAAGCATCAGAAAAAGATGTCTTGGAAGCCCTGAAATTCGGATATGAGAATATCCAGAAGCTTATAGAGTTCCAGGAAAAATTCATTGCCAAGATCAAGCCTGTAAAACGGACATACGAACCCTGGGTCATTAACCAGGATCTCAAGAAAAAAATTGAGACAGACCATACAAAGGAACTCTCGCAAATTATCCGCATCCGTGACAAAAAAGAACGCAACAAGGTCTATGCCAAGTTCATGGATAAAGTGATCTCTTCCTATAATGCAGATGACTTCGGTATCAGCGACAAGGAACTCTCCATCCATGCGAAAAATGTCCTAGAAGAGATGGAAAGTGTGGAAGTGCGGTCTCTCATCCGTGAAAAAAGCTCACGCATAGACGGCCGTAAACTCGATGAAATCCGTCAGATCCATGTTGAAGTCGGAGTCCTCCCCCGTGTCCATGGCTCAGCCATCTTCACAAGAGGACAAACACAGTCTCTTGGAACTGTGACACTTGGAACAGTGCAGGATGTACAGCGTTTTGACAACATTGAAGGTGAATACACCTCGAACTTCATGTTGCATTACAACTTCCCTCCTTTCAGCGTAGGTGAATGTGGACGTTCAGGTTCACCTGGCAGACGTGAAATCGGACATGGGAACCTGGCTCTCAGGGCACTCAAACCCGTGATTCCAGATGATCCCAGTTTCCTTTACACAATACGCATTGTTTCGGATATCCTTGAATCCAACGGTTCATCATCCATGGCAACAGTCTGCTCAGGATGTCTGGCCATGCTTCAGGCAGGCATTCCTATCAAAGCCAGCGTTGCAGGAATAGCAATGGGTCTCATCAAGGAATCGAACGGTTTTTTCATCCTTACAGACATCGCAGGAGCAGAAGACCATTTTGGAGACATGGATTTCAAGGTTGCAGGAACGCGCAAAGGAATCACTGCCTTGCAGATGGACATCAAGATTGATGGACTTTCATTTGACATCATGGAGAAGGCTCTGGAACAGGCTAAGAAAGGCAGGTTACACATCCTGGACAAGATGGACGAAGTCATCAGCAAACCAGCTCCAGAAATCTCCGAACTTGCTCCACGTATCCTGACTATGCAGATTGACAAGGAAAAGATCCGTGATATCATTGGTACTGGCGGTTCTGTCATCCGTGACCTCACTGAAAAGTCAGGGACCGACATCAATATCGATGATACAGGACTTATCCAAGTTGCAGGCAAGGATCTGGCAACAGTCAAGAAAGCGATTGCGATGATTGAAGGAATTCTGGAAGAGCCGGAAATCGGCAAGGTCTATGACGGACAGGTTGTCCGCATCATGGAATTCGGAATCATTGTAGAATTCCTGAACAAGAAATCAGGCATGGTCCATAAATCTCGCATGCCACGCGAGATGGCCTATAACCTTGAACGTTTCTTCAAGATCGGTGATGCGGTCAGAGTCAGAATCAATCATATTGAATTTGACAGAGGCAAGCAGAAGACAGACCTGGCTCTCATCACAGAAGGGCAAGATGCCCAGGCTCCTGGCAAACAGTTGAACTAAAAGAAAGAAAGATAAAGACGAATCAAAAACCTTGTCAACGGAAGTTGGCAAGGTTTTTTTATGCTATTTGAGTATCTTATCCAGATCACTGATCGGTTTGACATTCTGTGCGGCAGTCCTGTTCTGTTCCTGGATATCGACATAAATCTCT
This sequence comes from Brevinema andersonii, assembly GCA_020722765.1. Lineage (GTDB taxonomy): Bacteria > Spirochaetota > DYKD01 > DYKD01 > DYKD01 > DYKD01. The sequence continues at coordinate 14,467 of DYKD01000029.1, forward strand.
TTCCTAAAAACAGAAACTTCCTTAGGAGCACGTATGCCGATCTTAATCTGGTCTTTCTGGATTTCAAGAACAAGAATCTCAACATCCTTCCCGATCATGATGCTCTGGTTTGTCTTACGTGATAGTACCAGCATCACTTCTCTCCATTCGTGCCCAACACCTGTTTAAGCGCTGGAAGAATAGGATGCTTGATGTGATACTTGTCATCCAAAGAAATCGCCTGCACACCGAGTTTTTTCTTTGGATTGATGACAATCGGCCCCTGCAGGTTTGCAGACATCTCTTCTGGATTGCTGGGGATTGTCACGATTGTAAAAACAAGATGGTCATCTGTTTCAGGGACTATGTCTAAAAGGGCCCAATCTGAAGGACTAATCGTAAGGTTGTAATCCGGCATGAAGATATAAGGATTAATAAGCACAAAGGCAAGATTCTCGTTCTCAGCTGATTGAAGCCACAAAAAGGGGGAGTCTTCCTTGATGATAAGGTAATAATCCTTGTTATCCTCGAACCCGAGGATTCCAGCTTTGAAATGGATCCTCTGTTTCTCTTCCACATCTACCTTACCAAACTTCTTAGTGTTGATTTGAGCCACTGCGGTCCCTCCCTTATCTCAGGAAATCTACGAGAGTCTGTTTCATGATCCTGGCACCAGAAGCAAGTGCTGATTGGTGCACATACTCCAACATCTTCAAATGCATAATCGCTTCTGACAGATCGACATTCTCCGTCTTGCCCAAAATGTCCCGCATTGAGACCTCGTCTGTCTCAAGACGTGCTTTTACAGTCTCCATCCGGTTCACACGCGCACCCACTTCAGCATTGTACTTCAAAATATTATCCAAAGCGGATTGGATTAGCCCTAAGTCCCGTCCACCAATCTGTTCAACATTGCCCTGCCAAAGGTCGTCACGTAACTTGATAGCCATGTCAAATATGCTTACACCTTGCCTGCGCATGCCAGAAGGGATACCGTTAGGTGCCATCAGATCAGCTGCAAGACCAAGGTCTTTCATCGTGCTTCCACCCTTGATGTCTTCAATCCAAAGTTCATGCGGTGAAGTGGTGGTAATCTGGATCTCTTCAAGATTCCTTCCACCCCTGCTGGCATAGACTGCTGCGCCAGAAGAATTTATTTTTCCAAGGATCGTATCAATGTCATCTCCAGCTGCGACATCAATCACTTTTCCGTCAACACGGAACTGGCCAGCAGCAGATGCCGTATAGGCAGTGTTGGCTACTGTTGATGTTATAATCTGGTTGCTTGTCCAAAAAGCCTGGTTGCCTGTAATATTTGCAGATACATGCACACCCTGCTCAATTTCCCTCTGTTGCTCTCCAATGTTTCCCATGTAACGGACTTCCATGACAACTTCGCGGTCAGCATAAACAGGCTTGCCTGTGACAACCATGAAAGCGTCAGCATCAGTCCTGTGTCCTGAGAATACAGTCTCATTCTTGAATCTTGTATTTCCTATTTGGACCATCTGTTTCAGGAGTTCATCGATCTCAACTGCAATCTTAGCCCTGTCATCATTCGTATATGTACCGTTAGCAGCCTGGACAGTAAGCTCCTCGAACCTTCTAAGGATTTCAGTAACACCTTGAAGCGCACTATCCGCAATGTTCAATCTCTCCTGACCTTCATCAATATTATTCATGTATTGGCGCATCTCTTCAATGCGCGTCCTATATAGCATGGAATGCGTTGCAGATACGACATCTTCATGTGGCATTCTCACTTTCTTGCCTGTTGACAAGTTGTTATGAAGCCTGTCCATTGTCTTCATATTGTTCTGAAGATTGAAAAGCACATCATTTTTCATGAGGTCGCCAGTGACTCTATACATAACGTTTCTCCTTTAATCCTGAATTAGAGACCCATCCGTAGGATGGTCTCGAGCATCTTATCCTGTATGGATACGAATTTTGCAGCAGCATTATAGGCATGTTGGAACTGGATCAGATTTGCCATTTCCTCATCAAGATTGACACCTGAAATTGAAGACCTGAGGCTTTCCAACTGTGTCACAAGCTTGTCCGATGTCTTAAGCTGGATATCCGCCTGTTCTGCCTGTGTGCCAGTCCTGGAAATGACTGCAGTGTAAAAATCTCCCATTGTCGCATTATCACCGATCATTGTCTTCTTGTAACGCAATTCAGCAATGAGGAGAGCGTTGCTGCCATCACCAGGACCGTTGCTTATTTCATAATCACCAGATCCGGTCTTGTCTGTCCCACGTGCAGCCGCAATGGAACTGACATCAAGCTTGATGGTATCTGAAACACTGGCCCATACTGCAGGATCATACATGGGTGTGACAGAGACATTGTGGGCAGGAACCTGCAAAGAGGCAAGCTGGCCGACGTTCTGCCAATCATAAGCACCAGCAGCACCACTCTGGGACAATATTCCTGAATAATTCACAAGAAAATCGCCACTATCTTCCAGATGCCTGATTGCGAAATCAAGGTTTGATTTGTCCTGAGTTATAGTCGCTTTCAAGGCGAGTTGGCCGTTATGGTTCAGATAAGCGACGACTTCAGACTGTGACTCATTCATTTTCCGAATGACATCACTGACCTTGTCTGTAGCGACATAATTGACCTGTATCGGCTTTCCACCACGTGTATTAGAATCCAAAGTGATCGTACCTGCAATTCCGATTTCAGATTGAGGGTTCAATGTCTTTCCACCTGCGACCTTGAACAGGGCAGTCACTTCAGGAGTGCCGTCGTTGTTGAAATCATAATCACCATTCGTATTACGTGTGATGGGGAGAGTCCTGAAAAAATCAAGGTTTGTGTTGTTGTTCAGGTCGAATCCATCCCTGTGAATCTCATTCACGAGGTCCGTGAAATTCGCTGCCAACGAGTTAAGCTGCCTGACCTGATAATCAAGGTCATTGTCTCTCAGCTCCAGGAGACCTTTCAGTTCTCCGCCATTGATCCTGACCGGATCTGTCATATTGTCCCAGAATAGGTTCACAAATCCCCTGTTCTTCGGGTCTTCCACAGTATTAATATTCGCTCTTGTCTCACCCTGCACAAGACGTACGTTTCCAAGAAAGACAATGAACTCACGAGAATCGCTTCTTCCTACAGTCACGTCAGCCATTTTTGAAAGCTGTCCTACAAGAAGGTCGCGCCTGTCATAATAGTCATTCGGGTTGTCGCCAATATTCTCAGAACGTTTGATCTGGACATTCAACTGCCGTATGCTTTCTGCAATATTGTTCAACTCATCCACACGTGTCACTATGGTATGGTTGACTTCCTTCTGTATCCCCATAAGCTGGCTTGCGGTATGGTTGACCTGTGACATGAGAGTCTGCGCCCGCTCACGTGCCACTTCACGCACTGCAGCTTCAGAAGGATTATTTGCCACTTCCTGCATGGAATTCCAAAACTGGTCCATGATGGAACGTATGTTCTTGTCATCAGGTTCGTTATGGATCATCTCCACCCTGTAAAGATAGTCGTTGCGGGACTTCCAATAACCCTGATTCGCTGATTCATCCATGATCCTGTCATCAATATAGAAATCACGGATTCGTTCCACCTTGGAAATCTCAACGCCCTGACCAATCTGTCCTGGCCTCTGATCCCTGTTCAAAGAAGGGTCATAGAGAGGGATTTCCGTCTGTCTTGTAACACGTTGCCTGCTGAAACCCTCTGTGTTCGCATTGGAGATATTGTGACCTGCCGTGCGCATGGCAGTCTGTTCTGAGATGAGTGATTTCTTACCCATCTCTATGCCCATGAATGTTGATGCCATATCGTACCTCTCCTATATCTTGCGGTCGAGAACAAGTGAACGTCTAAGTCCGCTTTTCTCTTCTTGTCCATTCAGACTATAAATCTGACTGGAATCATTATCACCTGCAAGAAGATCCAATGTATATTTGAAAAATTGTATGGATTCTGTTAAAATCTTATTGTTCACTTCATTCATCATTTTCAGTTTTTTAAGCTTGTCTGCCAAGGTCTTTTGAAAGGCTTTGATTTTGTCAGCTTGCTCACCAGACAGATTCTTGGAAAGATCAGAAAGTGTTCCTGTCAACCCGCTTTTACGTAGGAGATTGACACGCTTATCTTCCATCTCGCTGAGAAAACCCGAGAAATCGTTCTCTTTCTCAGTGATTTCTGAAAGTTTCACGAGATCCCTTGAAACCAGGATATCGTTTTTTCCCATTTCCAGTTCCAGGATGGCTTCCAGCGTCTTCTGCTCTTTTTCCATGATATCAAGCAGTTCCAATGTAGAATCAGGACTCATACTTTTATCCTTATAGATGGTCTTCTATAAAAACTATCGGTACCAAAAAAAAATGCTTAAGGAAAAAAAAAATAAGCTCAGTTGATTAAAGAACGGGGGCACAAAAAACCGATGATATAAATGTAGATAAAGAAAAAAAACCATAATAAGGAGGTGTCACGACCAAACCAAGACCGATGACGGGTTAAGGGACATTATATGTCAAAATAAGCAAGGACGCTTATTAAAGACGCTTATGATCAAATTCAAGGAGGAATTTTTATGATCATCAATCACAACCTGAGCGCTATTAACGCTCACAAAACTCTCAAATTCACAACTTGGGATACTAACAAGCACATTGAAAAACTCTCTTCAGGCATGCGTATCAACCGTGCTGGAGACGATGCTGCTGGTCTGGCCGTATCTGAGAAGATGCGCGCACAAATCCGTGGTCTTCGCCAGGCAGAAAGAAATTCCGAAGATGGAATTTCATTTATCCAGACTACAGAAGGCTACCTTTCAGAAACACAGGATGTCTTGCACAGAATCCGAGAACTTTCCATCCAATCAGCAAACGGAATCTATACAATAGAAGACCGCATGCAGATCCAAGTAGAAATCTCACAGCTTGTGGACGAGATTGACCGTGTTGCGTCCCAAGGTCAGTTCAATAAGCTCAATATGCTCACAGGCCGTTTTGCAAATCCAAAGGTCGGTGGCATTCCTATGGCATCCATGTGGTTCCATATCGGAGCAAATATGGACCAGAGAGAACAGGTCTTTATCGGAACGATGACAGCTAATGGGCTCGGTCTCAAGAACGACAATGGGGAGCCTATCTCTGTCTCTACAATCGGACTAGCGAACTCAACAATCGGAGTCGTAGACTTCGCATTGGAAAAAGTATCAAAACAGCGTGCTGACCTTGGTGCATACCAGAACAGGCTTGAATATACAGCCAAAGGTCTCTTGAACGCCTATGAGAATACCCAGGCTTCAGAATCCCGCATCCGCGATACAGACATGGCAGAAGAGATGATCGGTTTCACAAAATCGAACATCCTGACACAGTCTGGAACAGCGATGTTGGCACAGGCCAATGTGATCCCACAGACGATCCTGCAGCTTCTCAGGTAAATCAGCAAAAGCGATTACGGCTTAGCTAACCTTTCAATGAGGCGTGGAGCGCACGACAGAAATGTCTTGCCTTCCATGCCTTTTTTTATATATGACGTACTTTGCCATAGTTGAAGCTTTCAAAAAACCTAATCAATCATTTTAGCTTTAAATGAATTTATTGTTGTCCGAAGAAAGACCTTCTTGCGTTGCCCTGTAGCTCCCTGCAGTATAGAAACATCCGCCTTCCTTAAACCCATTTTTTCAGAAAGGAAAGAGACAATCTCCTCATTGGCTTTGTTGTCAACCGGTGGAGCTTTGATATGGAGTTTAATAAAATCACCAAGCTGCTCGCCTATCCTGTTCTTTTTTGACCGCGGTATGACCTTGAAGGCCACCACGATCCCCCCATCTCTTTCTTCTATCATTCTATCGTGAAAGGTAATAGCGTAATCCCACGGCGGCATTCCAGTTTATCTCAAACCGTGAAATCACATCAACAATGAGTGCGCCTTCATAAAAAAAAGAGACTGGCTCCTGCTTGATGAAAATCTCCTCTCCCATGACTGTCCGGATTCCAGCAAGATAGTTGTCACTTTTCTTGGAATAGGAATCAATCTCAAGACGCAACCCTCCACCAGCATAAAATGGCGCATTGTAAAAAAGATCCCAATGTGTAAGAATGTCAAAGTTCATGAAGGTCCTGCGCTTGTCCAATCCATAAAGGAAGTTGAAACCAAAATTAACATTCAAGGCGACACTGTCCACAATCCATGACTTGAAATTCAGCCCTGTAGGTATCCCTGCAATCGCAGCTATGGAAGTCCCCTGCCTTGCCTGCGCAGACACTGAAAGGAGCAAAACCGAAAATACGACCAACCATCTTTTTTTCATATCACTTTACCTCTTTATCATTCAACATTTCATGTCTCATTTTGGTATCTATGCGTATATATTTCAGGACATTGTTCGCAAAAAAATGACGTTTGGAATTATGAACCCACTGATAACGCAACCCGAATCCGATAGGATTGGAAGTGAAAAGCAAAGGACAATCCTCATTGATCATCATAGCCATTTTCTTGTAAAGCAAAGTCCTTTGTGGGGAAGGCGGCATCACACGGATTGTATCATACAAAGAATCGAATGCCGGATTCGAGTAATGTGAATGGTTGTTTCCAGGAGAGGCGTTTGGTCCATAAAGAAGCTGGAGAAAATTTTCCGCATCTGGATAATCTCCGCTCCATGCCAAAGCGAAAATCTGAACGTTCCTCCTGTTCAGCTTATCCAAAAACTGAGGCCAAGTCATCGCATTCACAGTTACGACCACACCAATCTGTGCGAACTGCTTGACAATGAACTCTGCCATCTGCCGGACTGTTGAATCCGTACTTCCTATATCCAACTGCAAAGCAGGAAGGCCTTTCCCACCAGGAAAGCCTGCTTTTTCCAACAACTCTGCGGCTTTCTTCAAGTCATACCTGAGATACGGATGGACATACTTTGGGTCATACCCTTCAAAATCCGGCGGGATGATCATCTGTGCGGCAGAAGCCCGGTTATTACTGAACAGCTCGATATATTTCTTGACATCAAAAGAAAGGCAAAGCGCTTGCCTGAGATATTTATTCTTTCCCAAAACAGCATCTTCCATATTGAATCCGATATATCCGATCATCGGAACAGCGCTCTTCCGCAGTATGATTCCTTTTGCTTTCATCTCTGGGGAAAGCTCCCTCTCCCGTGTAACAGCCTTGTCGTAATTATCCTTGGGAATTCCACCAAAATCAAGTTTTCCCTTCATGAAATTCAACCACAACGGCTGGTCTTCCATAATAAAAGAATACTGGACCTTGTCCACAAACGGAATCGGTTTGCCTGCATCTTCAAGATTTCCTTCCACCTTGTCTTCAGCTTCACCTTCTACAGGATAAGTCTCTCCCCTGAATGATGGATTCCGCACAAGCACAAGCTGAGAATTTCGAACCCATAGTTGCATCTTGAACGGACCTGTTCCTACTGGATGATTGATAATCTCCTCACCATAAGCATCAAGAACTTCCTTGGCCATAGGGACAGAGTAAGGCATTGCAAGCACATACATCAACTGAGGATAGGGTTCAATCAGCTTGATTTGAAGAGTATATTTGTCCAGAGCTTTGAGACCTTCCACGGGATATGAATAATCAGGTTTGTTTGTCTTCTGTGTCATCTTCCTGAATTCATTCAGCCCTTTGATACGTCCATCAAAAAAAGACCATCCTGAAGACTTGTTGTTCACATCAGCAATACGCTTGAACTGGAATATGAAATCCTCAGCAACAAGCTCCCTGCCTTTTCCATCTGTTGCCTTGAACGCAGGGTCATCCTGGAACAGGACTCCTTTTTTTAATTTGATCGTATAGGTCAACTGGTCCCCTGAAACTTGAGGCATAGCCTCCGCGATAAGCGGTTCAAGCTGGTAAGGACGTTTCAAATAGGAATATTGGAAGAGCGGTTCCATGATCTGTGCCTGCACATCAACTGAAGTGCCGTCCCCTGCGTGCACAGGATCAAAACCTGGAAGTTCACTGCTTAATGCCAGACGTAAGACATTTTCGGATGCTTGCTTGTCTCCTGCGCAACTGAATAACGAGAAAAAACAGAGAGACAAAAAAAGAAGTGGAATCGCTTTTTTCATTTTGACCTCGGAAAAACAGGGTATTAGAAACTAATATCTTTTCCCTAAATTGTCAAAAGGATAAAAAACCTGTTGTTTGGACGCAAAAAAGGCGCTGGGTTTTAAGCCAACGCCTTAAACACGGTAAATCATTTAGAATTCTTAAGGGTTATATAGAGCACCCATGCCACCATTCAAAGAAACAGTCCTAAGAAGTGCGAACGACGAACGACTTAGGATGTAAGCTTCAGTGCCATCATAAGGAGATGTCACATAGATATATTCGGAATCGAAATCAATATCGTTTAAGGACTTTCCAGATAACGCTTTAATAGAAAAAGAACCTGCAATTGGATTAACCTGATAAAGCCCGCTATTACATGTAAAATAGACATTTCCATCAATTTCACGTATAACACCAGATGGATTCATTCCAAGAGGGATGACCTTTTCAATAGCAGGAGTGCCTGTCAGATTTGTCAAGACGAGAATAGTACCATCATTCATACCATAAGATCCTGCTGTCAGCACATATAACCTAAGCCCGTCAGCTGAAACAGCAACAGACTTAGGATTTTTATTTGGAACATAAACTCTTGTAGTAGTAGAAGAGCCTGATCTGATGATATCGATCCAATTT
>DYKD01000029.1:23239-33027 GCA_020722765.1 Brevinema andersonii
AACATAAACTCTTGTAGTAGTAGAAGAGCCTGATCTGATGATATCGATCCAATTTGTATTATAGGAATAACTGTCTGAATTCGCAATAAAAACATCGCCATTCAATACAGCCAAACCCTGAGGATTTCCGCCAATATTGACAGTCCGTTTTACACCAAGATTCATGTCAAGATCATAGAAAACACCATCCCCCGATGCATAATGCGCAACATATAAGGATATGGCCTGGTAAATTTCAGAAGCACCAGCCGTTATAGTACGTCCAGAACCTAAATCAATATTTGTAATAAGAGCACCTGTTCCCAAATTTATCTTTTTAATATCATGACTCCCTGAAGAAGAAAAGGAATTGTACCCCCCCATCACATAGGCATACTGGCCTGAAATATGAATATCAGACATAACAGCACTATTGGCATCGGGAATAACATTGCCAGTAATAGTATAGGGAGTTGAGCCAAGCATCCTCTGGACTTGATAATTAGCTTCATCTATGACAAACCAATTCATAAAAGAAAGGTCTGTCCCAATCGGGTCAAGGGGAGGTTTCTTTGTGCAGGAAAAACCTGCAAACAACATCAGAACAACAGACAAAAGCAGATAAACTTTTTTCATAATAAAACTCCTTTATTTTTTTAAAAATTTGTATTTCACTTCAAATCCGAACGAACGACCTGGAACAGGCTGGTTATTCAAAGCAGGAGACCTGTCATCCAAAATGTTTTCTGCAGATGCGACAAACTCAAGTCCTGGCATTGGCATGTAACCGACTGATGCATTCAGCTTGTACTCTTCTTTTGAGATTGTTGCTTGGGAAACTGTGTTCGCTTTTGTAGTGTAGCTGAATCCCCTGTAATGGAATCCAGCATTCATACGGAACTTTCCCAATGACCCGGTCATGTTCACTGAAAATTTGTCAAATGGCATGTTGGGCAAATACTTTCCATAATACTGGCCTTCTTCCTTGTTTATAGCATAAAGTTTCGTAAAATTGAACCCGACCTTTATCAACTGCTTCCATTCCCCTTCCACTTCTGCTTCAGCACCCTGATGGCTTGCTTTGCTTATATTTTCAGGAGACCATTTACCGCCTGCACCAGGAGACCAAAGGATGAGGTCAGTGTAATCATTCCTAAAAACCGAAATTTTCAAAACAAGAAAAGCGAAAAGCCTGTTCTCGACTCCCCCGTCAATATTCAATGATGTCTCAGGTACCAAACCGGGATTCCCTTTTGAAAAAGCATCCTCTGGCCAGTAAAGGTCGTTGAACGTCGGTTCCCTGAAAGATGTCCCTATATTCGCTCTCACAACTGTCCTTTTCCCTATTTCCCAGTTGATTCCAGAATTCCAATTCAAGACAGGTTCATAAACCGAACTGATCTCATGCCTGTATCTTGCTGAAAGTTTCAATTTTGACTTCAACAATGAGGCTTGACCCGATATGAAATGCGAGAAAAGATTCCTCTTTCTGTTGCTGACAACTGTTGAATCAAGAGTATTGAACCTATCCTCAACACCATAACGGAAGGAAAGAAATCCTTTCTCAAATTCCTGGGAAAGTGCGCAGAAGAGCTGTCCTGTCTTATGTGTATCATCCAAGACACCTGTCACCATAAGAGGATCGTAATATCTGTTGTATGAATACGTCCAGGAGACCAAGGATTCAGTGACAAGAGGCACATAAAAAACCAGTTTCCATGACGAAAAAAAGAACGAATCCTTCTGGAAAGAAAGAGGATTCTGGACTGAAGCGGAGCCTGGCATTCCTTTTGTCTTGTGATTGAAAAAGGATGTAAACCTGGTGCTCCACACGCCATTCTTATAATCAGCTGAACCGAACAGGTGGTAATTTGTGAATCCTGCATTGATTCTTCGTAATGATTCTCCCTCATTCGTATAGGAGAAATCATTCTTGCATGTTTCAACATCTCCGAGGATCCTGAAAAGCAGATTTTTTTTCATTTTGAGGGAAGTGTCTGCCATCAACCTGAAATGACCAAAACTTCCATAATAAGTGGAGAACAGGAACAATGTCGTCATAGGCCGTGCTGCAAGAAAATTGACATATCCCGAAGAGGCATTGGCACCAAAAATGGAAGACCCACCTCCTTTGACAATATCGACGCGATTGAAACCTGAAGCTGGGAAAAGAGAAAGATCAAACAATCCGTTCTGAGCCGAATTGAGAGGAACGTCTTCAACCGCAACAAGTGTCTGTGACGCGCTCCCCCCCCTTACAGATACCGTAGCTAAGCTGCCTGGCACTCCATAGCTTCTCAGATCCAATCCGCTGACAGAGGACAATATTCCGGAAAGGGATGACGAAGCACCTGTATTTGTAAAAACAAGGGTATTCTTGTTGAATATGGATTTGGACATTTCCTTATGAGGCGTAATTTGCATACGTATCACATAATTCTCTTTTGCGGAAAGCAGGGAAACCAGCAGAAAAACAATAATGAGGGATGACACTATTTTTTTCATAAACTCCTGACATAAAAAAAGGCCTCCCAACACATCTGTTGAGAGGCCTTACGTATTCAAAGCCTTATATTTTTATCTCTGACTGTCCTTGACTCGAAGACAGGCGAAGATATGGTGCAAGATGAAGTATTCTGACTCCAGACCGACCTACTCATCCACCTTCCCAACCTTGCGGTCAGTGGTGATTGGATTTTCGTTGCCTGATACAGCAGCGGGACTGTTCCGGATTCACACCGGATTCCTTTAAATTGCGGAATGATTATACTAAAATTGAAACCAAAAGTCAATAGCTGGATAAAAAAAATTACTTCCCCAGATTCCATTGGGATCCCATTCCGTCACCATGAACAGCTTTTCCCATTTCATCCTCTTCAATCGTATTCCTAAGGAATCGAGTCCACCATAGGAGTTGATGCCAACAAAATCCAAGTCAGGTGCCAGCTTCTTGATATTCTCTGCAGTCTCTTCTGAAAAATCCGCAGTAACTGTCATGGTGGGATGGTTTGGATCGATCTTATGAATCATTATAAAACAACTCCTAAGATCATATCCGAAAAAAAAGGCTTATTGCAATTCGTCAACTTTACCTGCAGCAGCATCTGCGGGTTTCCAGCAGAGCTCTCACTTCCCTCTCCTTGGTTTTGGGATCTGTTACATCATAACAGACCTGCACAAGCTCCTCTATTGTTGCTCCCGGTTTGAGTACAAAATCTATGCCCTTCATGTTTCTTGTCTTATAATGGAAGAGGGACTTATTCGGCATATATCCGCATTTCAAAAATTCTGTGAAAACAAAGTTCTCTGTCAGCCTTCCAGTATTGGTTGAAAATTAGGAAGCCTTTGAAAGGAACAAACCGTTATCAACAGAATAAATCTTCCTGGCAGACTTCCTTCGATGATTTTTTTCTGTTCTCAAGAAGGGGCAAATACTCAGTATCCATAGACATTCGAAACCAACCGGCAAGGGAAAATCAGTATCTTAAAGTGGAGATAATAATAATGTTGAATAAATAGGACTACTGTTCCTATTTTTCCAAGAAATTTAGGATTGACATTCCTATTTTTTTCTATTATATTACAGTTATGGATATTTCCTTATTAAAGCGCAATTTATTGCCTCCTAATAAAGTGAGCTATTTCCTTTTTGGTCCCCGTTTAACTGGTAAAAGCACACTTACCATGAACTTATATTCCCCCGAACGAACACTCTCCTACGACCTTTTGGACAATAGCATTGTAACGGACTTGACACTTAACCCAGGAAAATTGTATAGGGAAATCAAAGCTTCAAACCCCAAAATCGATACTGTCATAATAGATGAAATCCAAAAAATTCCGCAGCTTCTTGATGAAGTCCAGATATGCATGAGGGACTTTCCGCACATACAATTCGTGCTGTGTGGTTCAAGCACACGGAAACTGAAACGAATGCATGCCAACTTACTCGGTGGAAGAGCGTCCACCTGTCATCTGGGACCGTTGACTTTGAATGAACTGGGTTCTCGGTTTGACCTAACCAAGGCATTGGATGTGGGCACAATTCCTAAAATATATCTTTCTGAAAGAAAGGATGCTGTAGCAATCCTTCGGGGATATGTGGACACTTACCTACAGGAAGAGATCAGACAAGAAGCGTTGGTCCGAAACCTGGGAATTTTTGGAAGTTTCCTGACATTGGCAGGCCGTGAAAGTGGGAGCATCCTCAATTATTCCGGACTGGCCGGAGATCTAAGCATTGATTACAAGACTGTTCAGGGATATTTTGAGATACTGAACGACACTCTTCTCATCAGGATACTGCCGGCATTTCGATCCTCACTTAGGAAAAAACTGGCCAAGCATCCGAAATATTACTTTTTTGATACGGGTGTTTTGCGGACACTCCGCAAGGAACTGACACTTGTTGTGCAATCCGGACAGACTTCTTATGGCAACCTTTTTGAACATTTCGTAGTGAACGAACTGATGATGATGAACGAATACGGAAAAAAGGACCTGATCTTCTCCTTTTACAGGGAACATTCCGGCGTAGAAGTGGATCTTATCATTGAGCATCCCAACGGGATGATGACAGCAGTGGAAATCAAAGGCAAATCAAGAATTTCTCAGGACGATTTGAAAGGCCTTAAGGCATTTCACGATTCATTTCCCAAAGCCCGTCTTTTCCTGATCAAACCTGATGGGAGAAGGGAAAGTTTTGGAGATGTCACAGTTCTTCCCTGTACACAGATGAGGGAAGTGTTGGAAGAAGGATGATTCCCAGTCCCTTTACGAGAACTACACTTTTGGTGCTCATCAAGGAATACGTTATCAGTTAAAGACTCCTACTGGTGGAGCGAAACAGAGTCCTGTATGCCAAATCTTCCAGATTAATGGGAGCCAGAGAATGAGCATAATGGTCCACATATGCCACCACTCTTCGCAAAACGCATAGAGAGCGAGGAGACCAAAAAAGTGAAGACCAGGATTATACTCCAAAATCAGAGCGAGACCAAGTCCATTCCGAATATTAAGAGCATGCAATCACCTCCATTGTTTTATACGAAAAAAAAAGGATAGTTATCCCCATTTTTTGACGAATTGCTAAATTTTGCCTATATTGTTGTGATTGTAGGTTGACTTGGATTAGAAGAATGACGGATAGAATACGATAAAATTATCCGGACCTGTTCAGGAGTGAATATGGCAATAGAAATAAAGGGCAACTGGACAAAGGGATTTGCTCTTGACTTACATACTCTTAGCAGTAAAGTCATAGGCGAGGATGAGAGAGGAGAGCCCATCTTTGAAACAATCAGATCCGAAATTGGAGAACTTGTTTATAAACTGAAATACAAACAAGATTCAAGCGTCATAAAAATACTGATTGATAAAATATCAAAAACACTTAGGAATATTAACAAATTTGACTGTTTTATTGCTGTCCCTCCAACTATCAAAGACAGGAAATTCCAACCTGTATTTCTTTTAGGTGAATCTCTCGCCAAAAAATTTAGTATCCCTTTTCTAAAAGATGCATTAGTAAACAACAATAAAGAACAGCTAAAAAATATAAAAGACATTTCAAAACGACAGAGACTATTATTAGAAGGAATTAAACTTACAGGAAAACACGACCTGCAAAATAAGCGAATCCTTCTTATTGACGATTTATACCGTTCTGGTTCTACCCTGACCATTGTAACTGACATATTAATGAAACAGGCAAAAGCAAAAGATGTATGCGTATTGACATTGACAAAAACCAGGGTGAATATATGAGTTCTGTCTTTATCAGCGGCTCCATTAATATCGCATCCCTATCGGACCCCATCAAAGCATCTCTTGAAAATATCATCAGTCAGAATTTGCCTGTCTTGATTGGTGATGCCAAAGGAATTGACTCTGAAGTACAGACTTTTTTCTCAAAAAACAACTATACAAATCTGACAGTTTACACGATCACTCGCCCACCACGATTTAAGGCAGACACTCGATTCAAACCATACTTCGTTAATTACAGAGAATTAGAGGAATACAAAAATTTGTCCGACACTGAGAAGGTCCGCTTAGAGTTCAGTGAAAGAAAAAAACAATCGTTCAAAGACCTGGTAATGTCCAAGGAAGCCCACTTCTATCTCGTAATCTGGGATGGCAAAAGCGAAGGCACAAAAAATAATATCCTGAGGGGATTGAAATTAGGGAAAAAAATCCATCTATTTCTAAATGATGAACCTATAGACTCAACCCTGATAACTTACGAATGGATAAAGACAATATATGAATCCAATACTGGTGTGGGGATACGGGAAATCCGTGACCGTCTCTTAAAAGCCCTTGGTGAGGAGAATATCCCATCCAAAGAAATGATTATAAGAGAAAAGAAACTTAAAGAGATCTTCTCCACAAATTCAAAGACATTCCTCCAAGGCAGGCCAGATTTTGATCAGTATCTCATCCATTCCACTCATAAAGGCAAAGAGATCACACGCTACAATCCCCAGATTGTGGAGAAGCTAAGAGACGAGATCATCGCCATAAAGGAGCAGATGCAGGAGGAATTGCCGTTTATCTGAAATTCACACTGTCCCATTTACATATATTTGACAAATCATAGATATAAAAATATTTTCCCTTATGCAAAAAAAACCAAAAATGTTCCTTCTTTTTTCACACGAGCTTACAGTTGAACAGGTGAAAGATGCCCGAAACCATTGGAATGTGAAAGAGTTCATCAAATTACCCATACATCTACAATCTCAATGGAGCCAAGTCCCATCGACTTCAAAAAAACTGAAAGACCTTGCTCACCCTTTTATACAGTGGCTTCAAACAGAAAGCCAGCCAAGAGACATCATCCTCATACAAGGAGATTTCGGTCTGACCGTGTTCATGGTTAACTGGTCTCTTCAAAACCAACGCGTTCCCATATATGCCACCACAAAACGCATGAGTGAAGAGAAAAAAAACGGAGATGGTCTAATTGAAAAAAGATCCTATTTTAAACATGCAGGATTCAGAAAATATCAGATTTAAGGAGAAACGATCATGGCAAAAATCCTCATTTCCACCTTAGGCACGGGTCATTACGACAAAACAAAATACGACTTCTCAGAAATCACACACGACAGTCGTCATGTATATGAAACCCGTTATATACAAGAGGCAACCATACGTGCCCTTTGCGCAGGGTGGAATCCTGCAACAGATAAAATAAAAATTCTTGTTACAAAGGATGCAATCAATAAAAACTGGATTGAATCAACAAACACCCGGAAAGAACCAGACACTCCTCTCAAGGAGATCCTTGAAAACCTCTCCCAAGAACCACCCTATGCCCTATGCAAGGATATTGAAAACATTCCTGTCCAAATACCAGAAGGTAAAACGCAAGAACAGATCTGGGAGATATTCAATGCCATCATAAAACATGTCAACAACGGAGACGAAGTCTATTTTGATATCACCCATTCCTTCAGATCGATTCCTATGTTAGTCACTGTTTCCATCCCCTATCTGCGAACTGTCAGGAAAATCAAGATGAAATCCATCACTTATGGAGCGTGGGAAGCCCGCAATGCGGAAAAAAACCTAACCCCTGTCTTTAATCTTTCAGATTTTATCAGTCTTATGAATTGGTCTGATGCTGCCAGAGATTTTGCAGAATATGGCCAATCAGATTCAATTGTAAAATTATTAATGGAAGATCTGCACCCTTTCCTCGTCAGCAGTGAGCTTAGAACTCCAGAAGTGATGGTGAACAAGGAGATCGCGAAATGGATCAACACGCTTACTACAGCCATATTAAAAAACGATATAGACACCATTATCAGCTACAATGAAAAATTCCAAAGCAACCTGGAAACTTACGAAGCCATTATGCCAGAAAAATTTTCAGCATTTGTTCCCCTGGTAGATACCATCAAACAAAAAACAGCAGAGTTCCAATCAGGAAGCCTGAACAATATTTTCCACGCTGTGAAGCTCTGCATAGAACATAAGATGTTTCAGAATGCCTATTCCATACTTTTTGAGGGCTGTATTACCATCGCCTTAAAACAGATAGGCATTGATCCCCAAAATGAGGATAATAGATCCTGTTTTATGGGAGCCTGTCATCATCTATGCAAACCTAAACCTTCGGAAGAAATCAAAGGAGACAAGAGCATCATAAAAAAAATCGGAGAACTATTGACAACAAAGGATGCTGACAAGTTCCTTCAACTTAATAATTATAGAAACTCTTATATGCATTGTGGAACCGGAAATAATCCTCTGCAAAATGACGTATTGGAAAAAATCCAATTTTTTCTCAATTCTGCCAGGGATTGGTATGAAAGATTACCGAACAACACGATTCCATCATGAATAAGCATTCCTCTGTCATTTTCTGCTGTTCAACAGGCAACCAAACTGTAAACCTGATTCCTCCTTTACAGCTCAATGGATATACGCAATTGGCTCAACGACTTTATGAATCATAACCGCCCCTTATTGAGCCAAATTACAGATAACGATGATGAAAACTATAAAAACCTGATTGAATTCATCCAAAGCCTCAGTAAATTAAAAGAGAAAAAAACAACACAGGAGATTTTCCTCAAAACAATCTCCCAGTTGGGGCCGCTTAAGAATCCTGAAAATATATATCTGAAATACTGGGCAGACATCAAAGAAAAGGCCATCAAACGTTTTATCAAAAACATTTCCAAGGAAGAAAAACCGCTCATAGAAGGCGAAAACGTCGTTGACAGGACAAAAGCAGCAACCCGAGCAATAATGGATATCGGAGGGGAAATAAAGACAACTACAGACGGACTTTTATACAAGAGCAACATCATTCAATTATCTTCTATCGCTCCTAAATCGGGTTAAACAAGCTTTTTATTATCACATTTATCACAACATCCATTGATATTTTCATAATCTTGATCATCTAACAATTTCAGTTCCGCTGGACTGTTTATTTTATTTTAGCGCTTTCGGCAAGCAACCATTCAATCCTTTCTTCACCCTTTTTGCGCCCCAGCTCCTCGTCTATTTCGAAATACTGACAGAAGTCCAATATCATAGGGATAATCCATGTCAATTTTTCTTTCTGTATCCCATATCTTGGCGAGTAAAGTGTTTGGATGAAATTATCAAGGATTTCTTCGTCAGTCATTATTTCATACATGAAACCATTGTCCCCAGGATATGGCTTGTCATGTATGAATTTGTTCTCAACAATTTCGTCTGGAATTTTATTTTTGAATCCCTTGCACGTCCATTCGTTTTGATTAAAATGTTTGCAGAAACTGCACTGAGTGGAGAGAAGTCCTGTGTCTTTGTCATAGAATGGCGTAATGATGTCTTTAGCCATGTAAAACCTCTTTTAGTTCTATATAAAAAAATTCCCTTCTCTTCCTATCAACCATAAACTAACAACCATAAACTTCTTCGAAAGGGAGTAATGTGTAGCCGTCTTTACTGGTGGAGAGAAGAGAGTAGAGAGTGTAGAGAGAGTAGAGTAACTCTGACTCCTCTCTTTCTCAGCTCTGCACTCTTTTCTCTTTACCCTACACCATTCTGTGGGACTCTTGCACTTCAACCCCGCAAGGGGGCATGGTCTACCTCTCAGTCATTCGAAGACTCATGACTTCGTCCTAAAGGATTCCGCATAGGAATGCTCCAGGTACTCCGTCCTAAAGGATTCCGTGTAAGAACACTTCACATAAGAATGCTACGCCTCGACAAGGCTTCCGTGCCCTGAGGCTGCTTCAGCCGAGAGGGAAGGGAGTAATGCTCTTGCCGTCTTTACTGGTGGAGAGAAGAGAGTAGAGAGT
>DYKD01000115.1:0-2351 GCA_020722765.1 Brevinema andersonii
CGCGATCCAGAGACAGGCCCTGATCGACGCACAGATGGCAGCGGATGCCCCTTACCAATATAAGTCAAAGGAACAGATAATGACTGAACTATGGCGCCAGATGATACCTGTTACAGAGGATGTAACCGGAAGTAAGCGGGTATTTGCAGAAGATGGAACCATGTCTGAAGAGACATATGTAATCCAGGCTAAGGATACCCCTGAGGTAATACAGGCCAAACTTGAAAGGTCAGAGCGCTGGCAGGCAGCACTTATAACAGCTCCATTCCAGATGTTTAACCTGTTCCTCGACAACAATGACTATGATAAAGCCAGACTGATGGGTCAGAAGCTTGTCTCTACAGGATATATAACCCAGGCTGACTACGATATACTGGACGGAATATTGCCCTTAAAGAGGTAATCTTATGGACTCATTCGAGAAAGCGTTAATGATTACCTTGTCATTCGAGGGCGGTTATTCGAACCACGGCGCAGATCGGGGTGGTGAGACAAACCACGGCATAACGAAAGCGGTAGCCATTGAGAACGGTTATACTGGTGACATGAGGGTCATTCCTAAGGATGTAGTGGAAAAGATATACAGGCTGAAGTACTGGGACGTATGTAAATGCGGGCAAATGACCGAACCTATGGGTATAGTGGTATTTGATAGTGCCGTTAACCATGGGCCTTCCAGGGCAGCCAAGCTGTTACAGAAGACATTCGGCATGGCAGAGGACGGTATTATAGGACCCAAGACAATGAGCCAAGCTCTCATAGCAGACATGGACGATGTAAAGGAGTTCCTGGAGAACAGAAGGAAGTTCTATGATGAGATTATAGCGCGCGATCCCACACAGCTTGTGTTCAAGGCCGGATGGCACAACCGCATAAATGCATTAGAATTGGCAATACAACATTTATAGGAGTATTTGATGAATGAACTGGTCAAATCCATCATAGAGATAGCAGTGGTAGTGGTTATCGGCATTATCGGGTTCTTCATGAGAAGGGAACTTGATCGGATAAAGGCTGACAATGACGACCTGCGTTATATGATCAAGGAAAGGGAAGAGCGTAATTATGATATCAACAAGGAACAGGACGCAAAACTAGAGTCACTTGGGAATAGGATGGTTGTAGTAGAGACGGTTCAAGGACATTGTGCAACCTGTCAAGGAAAGAAATAATATGCTGATAGTAAGCACCGTTGTGCTAATGGTAGTACTCTTATACCTTATATGGATAATGGTAGACATGTTAGTACAGAAAGCAAGATATCTCAAGTATGGGGTAAAGATGGAGACACTAAAGGAATTGATGTGTCGACCGCGCCAACACTCTTAGTACTTGGGCTTATCGTTCTGATATATGGGTTCTATACAATAGGACCTAGAGGAGAATAATATGAAACCAGTAGGCTTCTTCCAGGATGCCGATGGTAACTGGTCATCCAAGCGGATATCCAGTTTCATCTGTATCATAACAGCAATAGTAGTGGCATTTACCACTAAAGACGTGGCGATGTCAACAACATTCCTATCAGCAGGATTACTCTTACAGGGAGTATCAGTGTGGGCCGAGAAGAAGGTAACCCCATGAAAGCATTAAAGGTAATTAAAGTTATACTGATATTTATCCCTGTTGCCATAGGTATTACCTTGCTAGCCTATACAAATATGAAACGCAAACATGACCAGGATGAGATGAAAGAGTACCTGGACGCTGTTGCATCTGGCAATATTATCTCATCCCAGGAAGCAATAGACGCTATCAATGCCAAATTGAAGGAGAATAACGATGCACTACAATCCGCAGAAAGATCTATTGCAAGCCTTCTGGATCATCTTAATATTAAGCATTAGTTTCCTGGCAACACATCTTCCGGCCCAGACTTATACTGCCAAACAGATGAACTCTGTTGTATCAAACTATAAAGCGCTTGTAAACATTACCACGACACAGGTATCATTATACAAACAGAAAGCCACAGAATATTCAAACATCTCCTACTATCAGCATATGAGGGTAAGCTATTACTCCAACTCCTATAAGGAAGAAGCTGGTAAGGTAATGCGTTACAGGATTGAATCCTGGCTATGGCGCATCTTATGTGGGGTATTTACATCTCTTGCCATTGTCGGTCTAGCCAGGTAGTGGCATGAAACGCGGCTGGTATGAAGATCTTCCTACCGCTTTTGAAGCCACATTATGTGATATCCCTATATATGATTCTGATGACTTCTATGAATTCGATTCTTACTTAAAAGCAAAAATACACCAAACAGAATACTGAATATTTGTTCCCAACATTTTTATTAATATGTGCGATTTCTCTTGACTTCCTTATCATTTGGATATATATTATA
>DYKD01000115.1:2451-5960 GCA_020722765.1 Brevinema andersonii
TAAGGATAAGAAACCTTCTATTCATCTGATAGAAGAATGTGATGATAAAGATGCATTAATCCGCGAAGCCATTCATATAACAAAACAATATATGATCAATGAAAATATCACTAATGTTTCTAGTGTTGGTGACGGTACGAAGAAACAGTCTGCTAAATGGCGGAATAACAACAAAGAAATGATTGATGATATTATTCATTGTCTACTTGACACAGTAAGATGAAAGCACTATATTATGAATGAATGGCAACCATGTCAGTGGGGCGAACCCGGTCTCCTCCGGGTATCGCCAGCCATTCAATGTCCCTGACAGGACAAGGAGGTCTTCAATGACTAACGAAATTCACAAAACATTTGGGATCATCCCAGAGCACATTCTATCAGATGATAGGATTAAAGCTTCACACATGAGAACTCTCATGGTACTCTTCACCCACTCCAGTCTTAACTTCAGGGAAGTAATCCATGATCAACGTATGCTTGCATCCCAGGCTAGAATGGATCGTAAGACATGGCGCAAGACCATCAAGGATCTTGAACTATGGGGTTACCTTAGGGAAGGTTATGTCAAGGGACGAACCGGTACAGGTAAGACTTGGGTTCGTAGCTACTTCATGGATTGTCTCCAAGGTATCAAGTTTGTCAAAGGTAAAACCAAGGGCACATACAAAGCTAAGAAGGAAAACCAACACCCAGAACAGGGGGAATGCAACGCCCAGGACTGTGGGAATTCAACACCCAACTTGGGGGAATTCAACACCCAGGACTGTGGGAATTCAACACCCAACTTGGGGGAATTCAACACCCAACTTGGGGGAATTCAACACCCCAAACAGAGTCCTACAGAGTCTGAATATATAGAGGAAGAGGAAGAGAAGAACGCTTCGCTACCCGATCTAGGGATCGGGGCTACGCTTAAAGATGAAGATAAGAACCAAGAGAAGAATGCTGGTAGGATAAGAATTGAAGAGGCCAATGGGGAAGACGTTCATACCACTTTCCCTAACAGCAACTCTGAATCCATACCATTGGAGAATCCTCCTGCCACTGGAAAGTCCGAGGGTGATGCTACAATGCCCTGTGCTCTTCACCATTTGCCCGTAGTTGCGTCGATAGAGGCTACCCCTGCTCCTATGCCTTCCTGTGCATTTGAATCGCTCAGAGAGGCGGAAAACGCGTATTTTGCTGCCAACCCACACATCCCTATTCCAGAGGTTATATTGGCCCGTCGGAAACGGGAAGATGATATGGAAGCTGAACGGGTCGCTAATGCTAGAGCCATGAAAAGGTTGAAAGATGAGGCCCAGTTGGAAAGGTGGAAAAGTGACTTAGCTTATCGCCGTGCCAGTGTTTTCAGTTTCGCATAGATGAATTCAACATTTTTATCATAGTCAATTGACAGCAGCTGAGGAACTATATATTATATCATTGTATAGGTAATAACAAAAGTCCAACAGGAGGACATCATGAACAAATTCAAACCAACCGATCCAATCAGGGTCAGATTCAAATCAGGTAGAACAACAATCGTTGAAGCACGAGATCTACACTTCATTAAAGATGAACCATTCTACGCTAATAAGCGCGGATATGTAAGACATCGTGTTAATGGCCAGCAGCTAGCCAAGTTCATTCTCAAAGCTGAAGATGCCCCAAAGGAGACAGTGGTTGACCATATCAATGGTAACAAGGCAGATAACCGCAGATCCAATATCAGATTATGTTTACAGGCAGACAATGCCAGAAACCGCTCACGTTATGTAGGTACATCATATAAGAATGTCAGGAAGCTCCCAAGTGGATCATTTGAAGCCAGGATTCAACTTGATGGAAGAAGGATCACAAAGACTTTTGATAAACTCAAGGATGCAAAAGCATGGTATAAAGACCAGGCTGATAAGCTATTTGGCGAGTTCAGTCCATTCAACACAGTACCTCCGGCAAAGGTTGTAGAGACAATATCAATAGATAAATTAAGATATACTGTAGTTTGAGTCCTCCATAGTGCTCGGGCTGGGAGTTGTTCCCCGGCCCGGGTTCCTATTTCTAGAACAACAAGACTAACCCACAAAGGAGCATCAAAATGAAGTTAAGAACCAAAAGCGGATCAATCACGGTTGAGGAAGCTGAACAACTTGTCAGTTCGGTGTATGATAGGAAAGCCAAGTTGATATCGGATACTGAGGCACATCAACAACAGGAGATGGGCAAAATAGGCATAATACCCGGGCTCAATGCCAGAGGTGAGGACAACCCATTCTGTTTTGAGTATTGGAAGATAGGTGATAATACCATCCTTTTCAGGCATATTGCACCATATGGGAGGAAGTAATGGATAAGGCAATGATAGAAGCCAAGCTCAAGGAGTTCCATCCAAAGGCCAAGATCATCAAGCTGGGAGCCGGCAAACGCACTACTCCATACCAGGCAAATATATATGGGGTGATAGTAACGTACTGGAAAACCAAAGATATGATAGAGTATATCATAACTAAGGAGTACCCAAATGAGTAAGAAGATAGACATAAACAGTAGAATTTTGACGATCCCGGATACGCACTTCCCGTTTCATAGGAGAGGATTATTCAAGGAGCTCAAGGCCTTTGCCAAGGATTACAAACCTACCAGAATCATCCATATGGGTGATATCTGTGACTTCCACCGCAGCGGAAGATGGGATCCTGAAGCGGATGCTATGGGATTCACAGAAGAGATCGATGCTGCGATTGACCTTATGCATCAGCTGGGTGACTTGTTTCCAAAGATGGACCTGCTGATAGGTAATCATGACCTTCGCCCATTCAAGACTATGAACAGGGAAGGTATTCCATCCAGGTTCTATAGGTCATTCCATGAATCATTGGAGCTTCCTGAAACATGGACAGTTCACCAAAGGCTAATCATCAACGGTGTCCAGTACCTGCATGGCGATGGTGCAACAGGACAGAATGGCGCTATGAAGATAGCCCAGAAGTCACGTATGTCCACAGTCATAGGGCATGTTCATGGTTGGGCTGGAGTACAATATAGCCAAACCAATGATACCCTGATATGGGCTATGAACTGTGGTGCGCTGATAGATGAGACAGCTATCGCTTTCGCTTATGCAAAGACAAAGATAGACAGATCGGTTGCCGGAGTAGGGGTAGTAACTAACGGCATTCCACTATTCAATCCTTTCGATATCTAAAATACCAAAGTCCAAAGGAGGGCATTATGACCAATGACACAGACCTAGAGATGAGTTTCAGTGAGGCGCTAGAAAAGCTCAAGCAAGGCAAGAAGGTTGCTCGTACAGGATGGAACGGTAGCGGTTTACATGTGGCAGCACAGTTTCCCGATGCCGGCAGCATGAATACTCTTCCTTATCTGTATATTAAGTACCCAGAGGATCATAAGAAGTATCCTTCTGCCAGATGTCCATGGCTAGCAAGTCAGACAGATATCATGGAAGAGGATTGGTTCGTTGTAGAATAACTAATGTGCCCGGTTTAGCCACCGGGCATTCC